>JAISQX010000062.1 GCA_031273965.1 Clostridiales bacterium | reverse complement strand
ATTGCTTATGCCCTATCAGGTCAATTCTGAATTGATGAAAAAAACGGGAAAAGACGGCGCCGTCTTTTTACATTGCCTGCCCGCCCACCGCGGCGAAGAAGTGACGGCAGACATAATCGACGGTGAAAAATCTCTCGTGTTTGAAGAAGCCGAGAACCGCTTACACGCGCAAAAAGCCGTCTTACTCCTGCTCTTAGGCGGAAACAGATAAACGACTAAAAATATTCAAGCACAAAAAACAACGGGAAAATATTTGAAATGACAAAGATAATAAAAATGGAATCACAAAACGCCACGGACGAACGGATAGACGCGATCTACAAAATAACAAAGAACGCATTTGCACTCTACAAGGATAATCTGCACGCCGAAATCAATCTATCCGCGCTCTCTGAAACAAAAAAAGATATTTTGAACGACATAAAAAATAACACGGTATATGCGGCGGAAAAAAATGACGTCATTCTTGGGTCTTTGAGAATAGAACGCTTATCCGACGACGTCGCTTATCTTTACCGTTTTGCCGTCGATACCGACGAAAGAAACAAAGGCGTCGGTAAAGATTTACTCTCTTACGCCGTTGAGGAATGCGAAAAGCTACGCTACGCTTGTATAGCCTTGCATACTAATTCCAAGTACTATAAACTTGCCAGATATTATTACGGAATGAATTTTTATGTGCATTCCACGGATAATTCACGCGGATATATCCGCGCGCTGTTTATCAAGGAACTAAAAGACGTAACCGACATAGACATCTCGTGCGCACTAAAAAAATAAACTTTTCGTCGAATGATTAAGCTTCGTCAATTGGGAACTCGGCAAGCCTTATCTCGCTTTTTGCCAGCCTTGTTTTTACGGCTTCGCCTATAACGGCGTAAAGACATGCGAAAAGCGGAACGCCCAAAAACATACCGATAAAACCGAATAAATTACCCAGCACCAAAACGGATGCAAAAACCCAGACTCCCGATAGCCCCAGCTTTCCGCCGACGACTTTCGGATATATGAAGGTGCTCTCTAACTGTTGTATGACGTTTTCTATTATTACAAAATAAAGCGCTTTTATAGGACTGTCGAGCATAATGATAAGCGTCGAAGGTATCAACCCTATAAGCGGACCGACCATGGGAATAAAGTTCGTCAAGCCGATTATCAGACTTACGAGCGCCGCGTACGGTATTTTGAATATAAGCATAAAAACAAAGCACGCCGCTCCCACCAAAAGACACTCAAAAGTCTGCCCCGCGAGAAAACGGGACAGTTTTTTATTGGCCATCAATACAACATTAAAAATATTGTTAGCCGTATGCTGCCCGAATACCGCCGTCAAAATCCTCTTAAATTGAAAAACAAGTTTTTCCTTCCGCCCCAATATAAATATCGACAGCGCCAGACCCATCAAGAAATTATAAAGCCCTTTGAAAATGTTTTTTGAAAACTCCAAAACCTTCGGCAAGTATCCTATCAGTTTTTCGTATAATACCTCCGAATATTTTTGCACGGAAGCCAATATAGACTTCACCGCCTCGTCTGGTATGCCTAATTTCTGCGCAAGTTCTTGAATTTTCTCGGGAATCACGCCGATATAACCCGGAATGTGTTCGCCGAGCGCCGTCAAACTTCTTATCAAATGCGGAAGAACAATCACAAAAAGTCCCCCGACGACAATCAAAAAAGTAGCGTACGTCGCTATGAGTCCGATTGTTCTCTTGTGCTTTTTGAGTTTGCTTTTTTGGAAAACGAATAATTTGCGTTCATAGAAGTTAAGCGGAATATTTAATATCAAAGCGAAAAGTATCCCGATAAAAACCGGCGAAAACGCGCCTATAACTTTTGCGGTCGCGTTTAAGGCGTCTTTGAAGTTCATGACGACGGATAGCAACGCCGCGCCTAATATTATAAGCTTATATCTTTCGCCCAATTTTTTCATCAAAATTATTTTGTATAATTTATGATGTTTTTATGTGCTTGTTTTGCTTTTACAAAGCAGACGCGATATCATCGCGCCGTATTTTTTAGTCCGCTTATAATACGAGCGTGTTTATTGGGATAACAACTCGTATGTTTCGCGCGCTATAACCAGTTCTTCGTCGGTGGGGATAACCAATAATTTTACTTTTGATAAGTTTCCGTTAATTTCGGATATCGCGCCTCTTTTGCATTCTCTATTCTTTTTTTCGTCAAATTCCACGCCCAAACCATCCATTCCGCCAAGAATACGCGCCCTCATATCCGTCGAATTTTCACCGATTCCGCCGGTAAGGACTATCGCGTCTACGCCGTTCAGCGCGGCGATATAGCTTCCGATATATTTTTTTACTCTGTACGCGAACATGCCGAGAGCCAATTCCGCTCTTTCGTTCCCGTTTGCCGCCGCGGTCGATATGTCCCTAAAATCACTGCTCACGCCGCTTATGCCAAGCACGCCGCTTTTTTTATTTAAAACGTTGAGCATTTCGGATATACTTTGCCCCGTCTTTTGCATAATAAACTCTATTACCGCGGGATCAAGATCGCCAGAACGAGTCCCCATCGACACTCCTTCAAGCGGCGTCAACCCCATAGATGTGTCCTCAACCTTGCCGTCTTTTACCGCGGCTATCGACGAACCGTTCCCCAAATGGCACGTTATAATCCTCGAATATTTTTCGCCTTTGCTCTTAAGATACTTTACGGCTTCTCCCGATACATATCTGTGCGAAGTGCCGTGAAATCCGTATTTTCTGACTTTATATTTTTCGTAATACTCGTAAGGAATGGCGTACATATACGCCGTTTTGCCCATGCTGCTGTGAAACGCCGTGTCAAATACTCCCACGTTAGGAGTATCCCTCATAAGGTTTTTACACGCCTCTATACAAGCTATATTTGCGGGCATATGCAAAGGGCCCAACTCTATGTTCCCCTTACAAATATTTATATTTTTATCGGTCATAACGACAGACGCGTTAAAATCCTCCGCACCGTGCAAAACTCTATGCCCGAACGCCGAAATGTCGGATATGCTTACGAGCACTCCGTAATCTTTGTCACAGAGCGCGTCAAAAACCTTTTGAAGAGCTTCGGTGTGTCCCGAAATATCGCCTTCGATTTTTATTTCCGCGCCGTCTTTGCCCTTATGTGTAATGAGCGACTTTGGTATGCCGATTCTCTCAACCGTCCCTTTGGATAACACGTCGCGCTTGTGTTCGTCAAAATCGAACAACTGATATTTAAGCGAGGAACTTCCCGCGTTAAGCACCAAAATAATCATAGATATTTATCTCCGTTGTTTTTTAAATAATAATCCGTTTTATAATGATTGAAGCACCGTAATCGCTGCGACGTTAACCACGTCTTCGACGCTGCAGCCTCTGGATAAATCGTTTACGGGCTTTTTTAGTCCTTGTATTATCGGTCCTATCGCGTCGGCGCCGGCATATCTTTGGACAAGCTTATATCCTATATTGCCCGCCTGCAAATCCGGAAACACCAAAACGTTGGCGTTTCCCGCCACATCGCTACCGGGAGCTTTGAGCGCGGCTACGCTCTCGACTATCGCCGCGTCTGCCTGCAATTCGCCGTCAACCTTTAATTCAGGGGCTATCTCCTTGACTTTTTTAAGAGCGGCAATTACATTA
>JAISQX010000006.1 GCA_031273965.1 Clostridiales bacterium | reverse complement strand
CCGGAGCTTTCGAGCAAATGCAAGAAGTACTATTCTTTATTATTCCGTTTTTTTTGTTCCATCTGGCTCCGGTCTGGATATGGTTGGCGAGCGGTATATCGGCAAGTAGGAAGCAAAAGAATATCGAGTACGCCGTTACGAGCACCAGAGTGCTTATACGTTCGGGTTTTATAGGCGTCAATTTTCAAAGTATTTATTATAAGGAGATTTCCAACGTAAGCATAAAAGTCGGCGTTATAGATAAGCTTTTCGGCGTCGGCGACGTGGCTATTCAAGCGCAGACAAAAGCGACGATGCTGTATGACTTAAAGGATATATACGATGTTTTTAAGAGAATTGAAAAAATCGTCAGGGATATTCAAACGGATATAGAATATCCGAACGCATTGAGACCCGAAGGCAATCCCGGATACAATACAAAATATAACGGACGATAGAAGCGTCGGGTTATATGGCGGCTAAACGAATTAAATTTTATTGTTAAGCAAAAAACCGTTTCGGATTTGGCAATCCGGAGCGGGTGTTTTTTTTCGAGTTTTGGCTAAGGCGCGTTCGCGTGAACCGTAAACCATAAACGACGATGGCTTTCGTTTAATTGAACATATTCAGGATATTGCCGGCGCTATCTAAGACTTGCTTGCGTTGCGCTCTTAGATATTGCCGCAATCTATTCGGAAAATCGCCGCGGCGTTTTTTTTTGGGGGAGAGAGATTATGAATGATTATATTTACGTAAAAGGTGCGAAAGAACACAATTTAAAGAACATCGACGTGACTATACCGCGAGACAAGCTTGTGGTTTTTACGGGCATCAGCGGTTCGGGAAAATCGTCGCTCGCCTTCGATACGATATTTGCGGAGGGGCAGAGGCGGTACGTCGAGAGTCTATCGTCTTATGCCAGACAATTTTTGGGACAGATGAAAAAACCCGATGTGGAATTGATAGAAGGGCTTTCTCCCGCCATATCCATAGACCAACGCACGACGTCGCACAATCCGCGTTCGACGGTGGGCACGGTGACCGAAATATACGATTATCTGCGCTTATTGTACGCGCGCGTCGGAAAACCGCACTGTGTAAATTGCGGCAAGGAGATAAGCAAACAGACTATAGACGAGATATGCGACGCTGTGCTTAAAAATCCGGAGGGCGGTAAGCTTATCGTCATGGCGCCCGTTGTGAGGGGCAGAAAGGGCGAGTATACAAAGCTCTTGGAAAACATGAAAAAAAGCGGCTATGTCAGGGCGAAGATAGACGGCATCGTATATGATTTGGAAGAAGAAATTACGCTTGACAAGAATATAAGGCATACCGTTTATATAGTCATAGACAGGTTGGTTATAAAGGACGGAATACGTAGACGCTTGACGGATAGTTTGGAGGCGGCGTTGAAGCTTGCCGAAGGATTGGTTGTCATCGACGCGGACGGAACGGAAACTCTGTTCAGCACGCAATACGCGTGTCCCGATTGCGGTATAAGCGTGGAAGAAATAGAGCCGCGCCTCTTCAGCTTTAACAGCCCTTTCGGGGCTTGTCCCGAATGTACGGGACTGGGCTTTACAAACGAAATAGACGTTTCAAGAGTCGTCCGCTCCGATAGAAGCGTAAGAGGGGGGGCGGTTGAAGTTTCCGGTTGGAATATGGACGGCGGAAAAATCGCCGAAGTGATGTTTTTGGCGCTGTCAAAAAGATACGGCTTTTCTCTCGACACGCCGTACAAGGACTTGAGCGCCGAAATACAAAATATCCTGTTATATGGCAACGGCGGTGAAAAGCTTGAGATAAGCTATAACAGCGGCACCTTCTCCGGACGGTATATGTCGTCTTACGAGGGCGTGATAAATAACCTAAATAGACGATATAGAGAAACTTCTTCCGAATATGTGAAGCGCGAGATAGAAAGTTTGATGATAGGCAAGCCCTGCAAGAGTTGCGAGGGTAAAAGGCTAAAAAAAGAAGCCTTGGCGGTCACGGTAGGCGGCAAAAATCTTTATGATATTTGCGAGTTGCCGATAGACGGGCTTTACGAATTTATGAACGGTATTGCGTTTAGCGAAACGGAAAGACTGATATCCGAGCAGATAATGCGAGAGATTCTTGCGCGTTTAAATTTTTTGAGGAATGTGGGACTGAATTATTTGACGTTAGGCAGGAGCGCGGGGACGCTTTCGGGCGGAGAGGCGCAACGAATACGTTTGGCGACGCAGATAGGCAGCGGGCTTACTGGAGTATTGTATATTTTGGACGAGCCGAGCATAGGCTTGCACCAACGCGATAATGAAAAGCTTTTGACTACATTGAAGAGGTTAAAGGACTTGGGTAATACGCTTATCGTCGTCGAACACGACGAGGACACTATGCGCGCCGCCGATTATATTGTGGATATAGGTCCGGGCGCGGGCGTGAACGGGGGGCGTCTCGTCGCCGCGGGCACGGCGGAAGAGATAGAGGCGTGCGCCGAATCCATAACCGGACAATATCTCTCCGGGGTAAAAAAGATAGAATTTGACAGGGAAAGGAGCAAGCCCGACGGACGATATCTGGAGATTATAGGAGCCAAACAAAATAATCTAAAAAATATAGACGTAAAAATTCCTCTTGGATTAATGACGTGTATCACGGGCGTTTCGGGTAGCGGCAAGAGCAGCCTTATAAATGAAATTCTCTATCCTTACCTTGCCAATGAACTGAATTTTGCAAAAAAAACTTATGGAAAGTTTGACGAGATACGCGGCGTAAAGTATCTTGACAAAGTCATAGACATAGACCAAAGTCCCATAGGCAGAACGCCGAGAAGCAATCCCGCGACTTATACGGGAGTGTTTACAAATATACGCAAGCTTTTTTCTGAAACGCAAGACGCGAAAGTGCGCGGTTATAAGGAAGGTCGGTTCAGTTTTAACATACCGGGCGGACGGTGCGAAAATTGCGGCGGAGACGGCATGATAAAGATAGAAATGCACTTTTTGCCGGACATATATGTGCCATGCGAGATATGCCACGAAAAGAGATACAACAGAGAAACCCTTGAGGTAAGATATAAGGGAAAAAATATATATGACGTATTGGAAATGCCGATAGACGAGGCGTGCGTTTTTTTTGAAAATCAGCCGTCCGTGTATTCGAAAATAAAGACTCTCTATGACGTGGGGCTAGGGTACGTCAAACTTGGGCAACCGGCGACGACGCTTTCGGGAGGCGAAGCGCAACGGGTAAAGTTAGCTACCGAGCTGGCGAAGCGCAGTACGGGCAAGACTATTTATATCCTTGACGAGCCGACCACGGGACTGCATATGGCGGACGTGGATAAGCTTCTGTCCATACTAAAGCGGCTTAAAAAAGGCGGAAACACAGTACTCGTCATAGAGCATAATCTCGATATCATAAAAGCGTCCGACTATATAATCGATTTGGGACCCGAGGGAGGGGATGCCGGCGGAAATATTATAGCTTCCGGTTCTCCCGAAGAAGTCGCGAAAGTTGAATGGAGTCATACGGGAAATTTTTTGAAGAAAATTTTGTAAGAAGTTCGGCGATGCGGAATTTACCCTTTTTTGAGAGCTTCGCTTGGCGACCTTGAGTAAAATAACGGCGTTAGATAAAAGTTTTCACGCATAAAACCGGATTTTTCAGATGGTCTGTTCGGACTATATTATCTAAAAAAATAACCGCTTCAAAATTTAAAGCTTTTGAAGCGGTTATTTTTTTTGCCATGCGGCTTTAAATAGGATTAATCCTCTTTAAAGCTGTCGTATTCTTTTCTTGTCTCTTTTACGGCGGTGGAGCTTACTCCGTGTCTGTCGTATGTCGACGACTTTCTTGCGGTCAGTCTGCCTTTGAAGATTTTGTCGTTTATCCACTTAAACATAGCCGCTTTCCGTCTTTGGTAGATATAGACGAGTATGATTATAACGGTTACGCCGCCGATCACGCCCGAGGTAATATACAGCCAATCGAGATTGGGGGTATTCGTTTCTTCCGACTCTTCCTCCGGCGGATTGACGACTTTGTCTTCCGGAACGTCGAGGAAGTAAACCGCGTCAAATTTCTTTTCGTT
>JAISQX010000194.1 GCA_031273965.1 Clostridiales bacterium | reverse complement strand
TGCTCTTCCGATCTGTTGCCCCGACTAGAACCTGAATCTAGCGCGTCTGCCGTTTCGCCATATCCGCATGAATTTGAACAGTAGAATTATATAATAATTCTTTGAGTTTTGCAAGCATTTTAACGCTTAAGCGCGCAAAGAGCCGCGCTTTTAAATATTTTTGTTTGACTCGCGCGTATTATAGCTAATAATACGGCTTCTAATGAAAACAGGTCGGCGTTTCCCGTATCGCTTTTCGTACGTCTTGATAGTTAACATAAATACGGATGTTTATTAAAAGAGGGTAAAGCGCGATAATGATGGTTGATAACCGGTGTTAAAAATGCGGATTAAAAAAAATATAGAAGCTAAGAGTTTTATATCAAAAATCTTAGTTTGCGCGCAAATATCGCGATTATTTATGTTTATTTAATAGACCATTTGTTTATTATAGGCAAAAAACTCCCGAAAATCAGTTGACAATTATAGGGCTTTATATTATAATTAGCGGTACTAAAAAGGTTTAAATAAAATTGAGGTATAGAGAAATGAAAGAAAAAATTCATCCGGATTATCATAGTATCACCGTTACTTGCGCTTGCGGAGAGACGTTCGTTACTGGTTCGACAAAAAAAGGCGATACGTTAAGAATCGACATTTGTAGCAAATGTCATCCTTTCTTTACGGGTAAGCAAAAAATAGTTGACGCAGGCGGTCGTGTCGATAAGTTTAAAAAGAGATACAGTATCAATAATTAATAATAAGGCATCTTTTATGTTTTTCTTATATGACAAAGACGGAATTGCGGACACAAGAATTATTTTGCGTGTTCGCATTAGTTATTTTTTAAGGGATTTGTAACAAAAAAAACGCGACGAAGCGCGGGTTTTAAAACCGAAGATTCTAATATAAAACGCAAGCGAACGACTGAAAAGCTTCGATATGAGAGAGTTATAGATGTTTTGAAAGGGGCGTAGGTGAAAATTATTTAGAATTTTCCCGAAATTCCGGACGAAACGACGCGAGCGTATTGGTACGAGCGGATAGTTGGCAACAAAAATACCGTCGCCGTTATAAAATCATAAAAGCATTAAAAGGGTTGCGGGGAAAAGTTTGAACGTTTTTTCCTATTAAAGCTAAGAAATAAATGAAAAAGACGAATAAGACGAGAATAGGCGGTCAAGCGGTTATCGAAGGCGTTATGATGAGGGGAAAATCCTCTGCGGCGACGGCGATAAGGGGCGAGAGCGGCGATATTCTAATACGGAGCGAGTATATAAAGACAAGCGAAGCGGCGAAGAAGATTAAAAAAATACCTCTTCTTCGCGGCGTTTACAATTTTGTTTTGTCCATGAAATACGGAATAGGCACTTTGAATAAGAGCGCCGCGGTGATTGGGGGCGACGAGGAGCCGACAAAGTTTGAAAAATGGTTGTCAAAAGCGCTTAAGCGCGACGTTTCCGATATAATTATGGTTGTGGCGTTGGTAATCGGGCTTATACTTGCCGTCGCGCTTTTTGTCGTGCTTCCCCAGTTTGTCATGGAACTTTTTAAATTCAATATAAGCATTACGGGCGCTTCGCGCGGCTTTTTGGTTTTTTTGAACGGATTTATAAAAAATTTCATTACCGGAATAATAAGGATAACGATTTTTCTACTTTATCTTGTATTGATATCCGGAATGAACGATATAAAAAGGGTCTTCGCTTACCACGGAGCGGAGCATAAGGTTATAAATTGCTTTGAATACGATTTGCCTTTGACGGTTGAAAACGCGAAAAGAATGACAGTAAAGCATGAAAGGTGCGGTACGACTTTTATATTTTTGGTCATGCTCGTAAGCGTCTTGTTTTTTTCGTTTTTTGGCTTTGACGACAATGTTTTTCTCAGGGTAGCGACGCGGATTGTCTTGTTACCGGTTGTCGCGGGTATAGCTTATGAGGTTCTTATATTCTCGGCAAAGCATGACAATTTGTTCTTTCGAATACTTCGCGCGCCGGGAATGGCTATACAAAAGCTTACGACAAGAGAGCCGTCCGACGATATGTTAGAGGTTTCGCTTACGGCGTTCAAAACGGTTTTGGCGATGGATAACGACGGGAGCTTTCCCGTTTCTGACTTTGACAATACGGTATATCTCTATTCGTTTGTGCGCGACGGAGTTAGAGAGGGGATGAAAGATTTTCCATCGGACGAGTCCGATTGGATAATGTGCCATGTTCTCAAAAAAGGCAGGGCGTCGTTGCCTATGACAAAATATGTTTATCTTTCGGATTTTTTAAAGATGAAGAGACTGGTTGAAATACGAAAAACCGGAATGCCGTTGCAGAGAGTGTTTGGCTATGCCGATTTTTACGGATATGAAATCGAGGTAAACGCCGATGTGTTAGTTCCGCGTCCCGAAACCGAATTGCTTGTCGACGAGATAAAAAAGTATGTCGAAAAACTCATTGTGCGACGCAATAACGGCGAAATAAGCGAAAGAATAAAGATATTGGATCTATGTACGGGAAGCGGCGCAATCGCCATTGCGCTCGGCGGAATATTTAAAGACCGCGTAGAAATAACAGCTTCGGACATAAGTCGAAAAGCGCTTGAAACGGCAATAAAAAATGCTCGGAAAAACGGTGTGAGCGTCGAATTTGTATTGAGCGATATGTTTAAGGACATATCGGGCGGCTATGATATTATAGTATGCAATCCCCCTTATATAAGGACGGCGGATATAGACAGTCTGGAGAGAGAAGTCAGGGATTTCGACCCGCGCGAGGCGCTTGACGGAGGACCGGACGGATTGGATTTTTACATGAGGATAAGCGAGGGGTATGCGAAGTTTTTAAAAGAGGACGGAGTCTTATTTTTGGAAGCGGGACAAGGGCAAACGGAAAGCGTCGCGTCGCTTTTCAAAGACCGCGACGTTAAAATCGTAGATGATTATAACGGCATAAAGAGAATGCTTTTTATAAAATAGAAACGGGGGCTAA
>JAISQX010000165.1 GCA_031273965.1 Clostridiales bacterium | reverse complement strand
GCTGGCGGCGGCGGCGGCGGGGCTGTATACGATAAAGGAGGAGACGGAGCGTCAGGCTCTACGAATTCCGGCGGAGGTGTAAACGGTAGCGGCGGCGGCGGCGGTCACCCTATTGTTTTGATTACCAGCATAAGACGCGGCGGGAACGGCGGTCAAGGATTTTTGAAAATTTCTTATTAAGGAGAATAAATGAAACACATAACAATAACAATATCAAATAGTTGCGCGCCGTACAAGATAACAGAAAACAATATTCAACATTTTAAGTCAACAAATAATAAACAAAAGGAAATAAAACTATGCACAAAACGAAAATAAAATTAAAAATAACCGATACCGGTAAAAATTATTATGAAATCGAGCCGTCGCGGTACGTACTCGGCCCAAAAGGGTACGGGCATACGGTTTTTGAGGTAGAAAGACCGGCGGCCGAAACGGAGCTTGGCAGCGCGTTGTATATGACGATACACAGCGCAAAGTATTTTGGCGTTAAGCTTGCCGATATCGCCGTGGGAGAGGACAACGAGGTCGTTTTGGACGGTGAGCTTTCGAATAACGACGGCATATATGTTTCGTTTCGGTTTAGTATAGACAATTATCTCAAGGCTACCGAGACAAGGCTGTTTCGATTCTCTACCGATTCCGCTCTAAAAGACGGTTGCGGCGGCCCGCACCGCCCCGGTTATTATGAGCCGGGGGCTTCGCTGACCGACGAATTAAGCGTAGCCGACCCCGAAACGGAAGGAATAAACGGCTATGAAGGAACGCAGCAGGAAATCAATCAAAACGTCAAAGAGCGGTTTTCGGACTTTGAGCAAGCCGTTTCGACGCATAAGATACTCGCGCTCGACGTCGATTATACGGCGACATACAACGAAAACACCGGCGGCTCTCCCGTTGTGAGTTTTACTATTACGGCCCCGGAATCGTTATCGCCTAACGCCGTTCATGTTATACAAATTCCGGTTTCTACATATAGCGGGCCGATATCGTTTGGCAATCCGCCGTCGTATTACGGCAGTTATTCTTTTATAGTCGTCAACGGCGCGCTTACGTCGCTGAACCAATCGATAGAGATTGCCGACACAAATAGCAACAGCTCCTCTTACGGCACAAAAAAAACCGTGTCGGCGAGTCTAAACGTCAGCCAAGAAGAGGGCGGGCCTATTACGATAAACGTAACCCTAAAAGATTTGGGAATAGGTTGGACGTTATTCGGAAAAGAAACCGCGCCTAAAATAACGCAAATATTAAATAGCGGCGTCAGGGGGAAGGTAGGGCCGGTAGGCCCGAGAGGCCCTGCCGGTCCGACCGGAAACCCGAGCGCGCTTGAATTGATAGACATTACCGAAAACGACTGGAACGGAAACGCGCTGACTATAATAGCAAAAACCGAAAACAGCTCCGCTCTGATTCCGTCACATTCTTTCGGCGCGACGCAGGCGTTGATTGTTCAGGAACAACGCGCGACGGGCGACATAAATTTGTTTGACGTAAAAATTCCGGACAGCGTAAAAATAGATATAGACGGCACGATATATATAACCGACGCCGAGCCGTGGACCGGAAAATTGGCGATAACCTCGGGAAGCCGCAACGAAACAAGCGCGGGCGGCAAATCGGCCGCGGGAATAGAATTGTTGTCGGAGCCTGCTCAGGTAGAGTATGCGGAGATAAATAATATATTTGTGGGCGAAATAGACGACGGCCGCGGAGTATACAGAATTCCGTCTCCGTTTGACGACGACGATTATGACGACGTTCAAATCGAGCAAGGAGATACGGTTGAAATCGAATATACCTTTGCGGTCAGAAGCTGGTCGCTTTACGGACTGTTTGACGCGCCTTTGACCTTTAATTGCAAGGCGAGTATTCCGTGCAGGCAATACGCGTATCCCGAGGAAATGGACATGAGCGAAATCGGGTTTAATATGCTAAAGTTGTATGTGAGCGAGCACAAGCTGTTTACGATTCCCGACGAGGGGCATGAATTGTATTACGCAAAATTAATTTTTATGGTTATCGGCGAGGATTATAGTCTGGAGCTTTTGACAGACGACGGGGAGGAACCCGACGAAAATCAAGACGATTTTGGGATTTTGTTTAATAAAGGGCAGTGTCACATGTATATCGAATGGATAGGAAATAAGCCGGGCGATATAGAAATAGAGGAACTTGGAATACAAAGAGCTTTTGATATGAAAGTGCAATCGATTAAGGTTATAAAAGGAGAACGCCAAAATGGGTAAATTTAATTGGAATTCAACTATAGGAAACGTTTTAAAGGACGAAACGGCCGTCGCTATAGTCGAGCGGTACGTTCCGGATATAAGTCAATATCCCGTTCCGCCGATAGTGAAATATATGAGCTTAAAAAGCGCGTATGGCAATATTGATTTTATAAAGAGTCGATTTAAGCTAAATAAAGAGCAAATCGATTGCCTTATCGCCGAATTATGGAGGGTAGAATGATGAAAGAGAGAACAAAAATCACATTAAACGCAAGCAAAATGACGGCTATCTTTGACGCGGGAGAGGAGGCCAGAAGAATACGGGCAAGGAACGCCAATAGACGGGGCGGGCGACCCTCTGAAATGCCGGAAATATCGACGGAGGAGCTTTTTAGAAAATGTATAGAGGAGCTTTCGTGGGCGATAGATACGCTCGCCAAGGAGACGTATATTGAAAGGCTCGACGAGTATTTTGAGTTTTCAGATAAATTCAAAAATATTCCGCTTCAATTCGCCCAGCTTGTGTTGCAATACGACGGGAACGGAAACAGAAAACGCGAAATTGAAAATATACCGGATATCGCTAAGGTCAAGGCTGTAAATTGGCTGATAGACGCTTATTCAAAATCTATAAGCCGCGGAACGAGAGAAATAGAGGAAGTGCCCGCGGAGATTAGAGACGCAGTTATAAATTCGCTAAATCAATCGGACGGAATAAACGTTTAAGGAGGAGAAATGAATACGGAATTATTACAATTGCAATCGGCGCTGGCAAAAACGGAAAAGTTTATCAGAGAAACCAATCAAATCATTATTGACTTGGTCGAAAGTCAGCTTTATAACGATAACCAACGCGCTCAAAAGCTTTTTAATGAAAACAAGGAGTTATACGCAAAGAGAAACGAATGCAGAATGAAGATAAACGAAATCAGAGAAAAAATAAAAACTCTTACAAAAGAGTAAATAAAAAGGACTTTGTCTACAAGTCCAAAGGAGGTAGCTTATTTGGAGGAAAAACAAAATGAAACGACGGAAGAAAGAACCGGAATCAACAACAATCTACAAACAACCGTGGTAAGCGTGCGGAAAAACGCGGGAAAGAGTATTTCTACAAAAATACTAAAAGGGGCTTTCGGCTTCTTAAAGCTTTCTCTCGCGGTGATGATAATCGCGCTTGCTTTGAGTATGCTGTATATTATCGTTTTGATAGTATTAGCGCTCATCGATACGAGCTTAGCTATAGCGGTAAACGAGGCCGTTATGACCGCTATAATATGTTTCGTAGATATTCTAAAAATAATACTAAATCTATTTAACAAATAAAGGAGATACATTATGGATATTATAACCGTTTTAACGGAATGGGGATTACCCGTCGGGTTGGCAGTAGGCGCGGCGGCAACGGCAGGACTTATCGTCGGGTTTTGGAAAAGGATAACAGCCTTTTTTAAAAAATTGTTCGCCCAAAATCCTAAAGCAAAAAAGATTGCGCAGGCCGGAATCGATAAATTACTTATAGACTTGGGGCTTGACGGCGCAAATAAAGACGAAATTATCAAGTCGTTGGGCGCGAGTCTGATATTGTTTGACGTTGTCATGGACTCGATGGAGGAAACCGAGAGTAAGCAATATTCGTCGTTGGATAAGCTCACCGCGGTTTTGAACAAGGTGGAGCTTGCAATGCGCGGACAAGATTTGCCTTATGACGAAGCGCAGATTCAAACCCGCGTCGAACGCTTGATTAAGCTGACTAAAAAGGTCAATGCCAGAGAAAAGGATATCGAAGCGGCCGAGGCGACCGAAACAAACGCTCAAATCGAAACCTCGCCGGTTGACAAATTTAACGCGCTACCGGAAAGCGAAAAGGCCGCGACGTTAGAGGTATTCAATAAAATAGGGCATATAATAGGCTTTGACGCCCGATAACAAACAGTTGCAACATATTGCCTTTACAAAAAAACGCTTACCGCCTTGATAAGTGTATACTTATTAGGGCGTTTTTTTATTTGACGGACATTAAAATTTAAATGAATATCGGAATTCACCCTATGGCGCAAGTATAATCTTTAGAGCAACTTACACAAAGCGCATTAAAAATATTAAGAAAACTTTTCTAAAAACACCTTGACGATAGGTCGTTTTTTTTCTAAGTAGTGGAGGGGATTTTTTTAAGAAAGTAATCCGGCGGCAACAATACGACGAAACGGAAAGACAGGACAAGGTTAAACAGCCACAAGAAAAAAGGGGAAAGAGCGAAAAACCATACGCGTCAGGAACGGTAAAAAGAAAGTCAAGCAACCGAGCTTTTGTATACGGCTTTTCGGATGCGGAGCAAAGTAATGGAA
>JAISQX010000158.1 GCA_031273965.1 Clostridiales bacterium | reverse complement strand
TGTACTTCATAATGAACTCCGTGGGGCAAAATTTCCATGACTTAATGCTACCACAAAATCCCTTCCAATACTAACTGCAACACCCCATGCCACTGTTGCTCTTACTTTTGGAATTTACTTTTCGTAAGATTTTTTGTGAGTTTCTGGGAAAGGTATCAAAACCGCTTGCTTTTTTTGCTTTTTTATACTAAAATAGTAATGCTATTTTTTAGGAATCGATTTTGAGGTTGCTAAAGTCTATGCGCCGTAAAAAGAATAAAAAAATTTGTTCGGGTAATTAACTCAGTTGGTAGAGTGTCGTCTTGACGTGGCGAAAGTCAGGGGTTCGAGTCCCTTATTACCCACCATTAAAAAAACCACTATACGTAGTGGTTTTCTTTTTTATTAAGCGTAATGCAGCGGCTTTATTTGTTTAGGTACAAGACAAGTACAGATTTAGTCCCCTTAATGCGGAGGTAATTAATTATTTCTTAATACGCTTTAGGTTTGTTTGATATCCGAATACGCTTTAGGTTTGTTCGATATCCGAATACCACAAACGTTTCGCTTCCCGAAAACGCCTATCTAAGCGTATTATGCCAATCATCCCGCTTTTACTTGCAATCTATAATCTGTAATTTTTATAATTTTTTTATTTTTTTGTCATAAAACGCTTGACAGAAATAGAAATTTGAAATATAATAGTTTAGCAGTTAAACGCTTAGACTGCTAACAGACGGTTGATATGACTGCCAAAGTAGTGAGGACGGCGTTTGCCGGCGGGAGTTTGTATGGCGGATTTATCCGGAAGGAAAAAGCAAATACTAAAGGCCGTTATAGACGATTTTATAGTTACGGCAAATCCGGTCAGCAGCCGAGATATAAAGGATAAGCATATACCGGATATCAGCTCGGCGACGATACGGAGCGAGCTTGCCGCGCTTGAGGAGATGGGGTATCTCACTCAGCCGCATGTTTCCGCGGGGCGCGTTCCGTCCAATTTGGCATATAAGCTGTATGCGAGTGAGCTTATGCAAAATAAGCCTCTTACGAAGGACGATATTAATATCATTAAAGAGCAATTTGACAGCCGCATTTTTGACATAGAGGACATTATAAAAAAGGCGGCGAAAATAATATCGGATATCACAAATTATACCTCGGTCATCTTGCTTCATGACCATGACGTGCTCATAAGAAGCGTAAAACTCGTCGAGCTTATGGAAAATACGGCTCTTGTTATCATCATAACAAACAAACAGGTCTTAAAGGATAGCTTTATAGTTTTGCCTAAGGGACTTGATCCGAGTTATATAGATACCGCGAACGATCTTTTGAACGAGATGTTCTCGGGGAAGAAAATAGACGAGTTAGGCGATATCGACGCGCGTATCGGAGAGGAAATGGGTAATTTTCGATCGGTCTTTGAGAGCGTTTTGGAAATTATAAAGAATAATGTCAAACAAGAGAATATTGTAACCGACGGCGAATACAAAATCCTTGACTATCCCGATAACGACAAAATTGAGACGAAGAAATTTATAAATGCGATTCAAAAAAAAGAAAGTCTTAATTATTTGATAAACGACAGCGACGACATACAGTTTTCGGTGAAGATAGGAAAGGAAGCCGCCAGCGGATTGGATAATTGCGCGGTGGTGTCGGCAAAATATACGATTAACGGTAAGGAAATCGGACGCGCGGGCGTCATCGGACCGGTGCGTATGGATTACGGCAGAGTTTATTCGGTATTAAACTATGTGTGTAAAATGTTAGACAAGATATTGAAATAGATATCATATGACATATAATTTGATAAATTTGACATATGGAGTATCTTGCCGTGAAAGCGGCGAATATTACATAATATTTGATATAAAAGGAGGGCAAAATGGCGAAGAAAAAAGAGAATGGCGCAGACGGGGGATTAAAGAACTCGGAGTCCATGTCGCTTGACGTTAAAGACTCGGCTAAAGCGAATACGGAAGCCGAGATAAAGAGTCTTAAAGACGAATTGAGCGACAAAAAGGAAAGCTATCTAAGGCTTTTGGCGGATTTTGATAACTACAAAAAACGGAATAACGCATTGAACGCCGCGTTAAAAGAGAGTATAACGGCGAATGTGGTGGAGGAGTTTTTACCGCTTGCCGACAATTATGAATTGGCGCTTAAATATCTTGACGAAAAGTCAAAAACCGGCGTGCTTATGATATACAAACAGCTGATAGATATTTTTGCAAGATTCAACGTCAAAGAAATGCAGCCATTGGGGATGCAATTCGATCCGGAATATCACGAAGCGGTCGAAAGCGTGGACGCCGAGGGAGTTGAAAAGGGGACAATCGTCGAAGTGCTTCAAAAGGGATATATTTTCGGCGAAAAGACGTTGCGATGCGCTATGGTAAAGGTAGCGAAATGATAAGACTTGGCGGCTTGTCAAAAAAAACAGAACGCAATTTTAAAAGTATATAAAAAAAATTAAAAATGCAAATAATAAACGAAATAAGGAGTGTTTAATTATGGGAAAAATAATAGGTATCGATCTCGGCACGACAAACTCTGTCGTGGCGATAATGGAAGGCGGCGAGGCTGCGGTTATAGCTAACGCCGAAGGGGCAAGGACGACTCCGTCGGTAGTCGGCTTTAAAAAAGACGGGGAAAGACTCGTCGGTCAGGTGGCAAAAAGACAGGCTATAGCCAATCCCGACCATACCGTTTCGTCTATCAAAAGAGAAATGGGAACAAATTATAAAGTAAAAATAGACGATAAATCATATACGCCGCAAGAGATTTCGGCGATGATTTTGACTAAGCTAAAGGACGACGCCGAGAAATATCTCGGTCAAAAAGTCACCCAAGCCGTCATAACCGTTCCGGCGTATTTTTCGGACAGCCAAAGACAGGCGACAAAGGACGCGGGAAAGATAGCCGGACTTGAGGTCTTGCGTATTATAAACGAGCCTACGGCGGCGGCTTTGGCATACGGTCTTGATAAAGAGGGAAGCAAAAACGAAAAAGTATTGGTATACGACCTTGGCGGCGGAACTTTTGACGTAAGCATCTTGGAATTGGGCGACGGAGTTTTCGAGGTTCTCGCGACGGGCGGAAATACGCGGCTCGGCGGCGACGACTTCGATAACAGAGTGATGAAATATATAGTGGCCGAATTTAAGGCAAAGGAAGGCATAGACCTTTCGAAAGACAAAATGGCAATGCAGAGAATAAAGGAAGCCGCGGAGAAAGCCAAGATAGAATTGTCCGGAGTATTAAAGACAAATATCAATCTTCCCTTTATTACCGCGGGCACGGACGGACCTCGCCACATCGACATAGACCTTTCGAGAGCAAAATTTGATTCTTTGACGGAGGACCTTGTTCAAGCTACGATAGGGCCCGTGACGCAAGCCTTGAAGGACGCGAAGCTATCCGTAAACGATATATCAAAAGTCATACTCGTCGGCGGCTCCACCAGAATACCTGCCGTAATCGAAGCGGTAAAAAAGGCTACCGGAAAGGAACCGTTTAAGGGTATCAATCCAGACGAGTGCGTGGCGATAGGCGCGGCTATTCAAGCCGGAGTTTTGGGCGGAGAGGTAAAGGACGTTTTGCTCCTTGACGTTACGCCTCTTTCTCTGGGGATTGAAACGCTCGGCGGAGTTTGCACAAAGCTCATTCCGCGTAATACGACTATTCCCACGACCAAGTCACAGGTTTTCAGTACGGCGGCGAACAATCAGACTTCCGTCGATATACACGTATTGCAGGGAGAGAGAGAATTTGCCAAGGACAACAAGATTTTAGGAACCTTTGAGCTTGTCGGGATTCCTCCGGCACCGCGCGGCGTCCCGCAAATAGAGGTTACTTTTGATATAGACGCGAACGGTATAGTCAGCGTAAAGGCAAAGGATAAAGGAACGGGAAAATCTCAGGGTATCACGGTTACGGCTTCGTCCAATCTTTCCGAAAGCGATATAGATAAAGCCGTCAAGGAAGCCGAAAAGTACGCCGAAGAGGACAGGAAGCGCAAAGAGCTTGTAGACACAAAGAACGACGCCGAGAATCTTATCTTTACGATAGAAAAATTTATCAAGGAGAGCGGCGATAAGTTGTCCGAGGACGATAAGAAAAAATTGGAAGACGCGGTTGCCGAAGCAAAAACCAAGACGGCGGCGGACGATATAGACGAAATTAAAAAAGCTATGGAAGAGTTGGGTAAGGTTTCCGACCCGATATTCACAAAGCTTTATCAGCAGGAGGCGGGCGCGGCGAACGCCAATCCGGAGAACGGAGGCGGCGACGGAACAATAAACGAGGAACCGGATATAAATTAATATGGCGGAACAGGATTATTATAAAATACTCGGCGTAAGCAAAAGCGCGTCGGAGGACGAAATAAAAAGCGCGTATAGGAAACTTGCGAAGCAATATCATCCGGATCTGTATTCCGGAAAGCCGGCGGCGGAGAAATCCGCCGCCGAGGCTAAATTTAAGGAAATATCCAGAGCTTACGACTGTTTGGGCGATTCGCAAAAAAGGGCGCAATACGATCAATTCGGAAGCGAGGACGGCCCGTTAGGCGGCGGCGCGGGCGGCGCGGGCGGCGGATTCTGGCGTTCCGGCGGCGGAGGAATGGGCGGTTTCGAGGATATTTTTTCGAATATTTTCTCATCGGCGTTTTCGGGCGGCGGCAGACGCGCCCAAAATAACGTTATAGACGGCGACGACATAACCGTTACTCTTACGTTGGCTTTTAAAGAGGCGGCTTTTGGCTGTACAAAGGAAGTGCCTATAAATAGGGTGGAAAGTTGTTCGGAATGCGGCGGAACGGGAGCCAAGAGTACTAACTCCGTGAAGCAGTGTCCGAAATGCCGCGGCACGGGCGTTATGACTCAGACTCTGAACACGCCTTTCGGTCAGATGGCGACGACGAAAACCTGCGATCAATGCGGCGGACGCGGAAAGATAATAACCGACCCGTGCAAGGTTTGCAACGGAAGCGGCAGAATAAAAAAGGTGAGAACGCTCAATGTATCCGTTCCCGCGGGAATAGATAACAATCAAGTAATGACGTATTACAATCAGGGAAACTCGGGCTTTAACGGCGGGCGGAACGGCAGCGTGCTTATAGTAATAAACGTGAGACCGCACAAGCTCTTCGTCAGAAAAGGTTCGGATCTTTATATCGACGTGCCGATAACCATGACGCAAGCGGCTCTCGGATGTAAAATTTTGATACCGACGTTAGAGTCCCCCGTATCTTACGCGATATCCGAAGGAGCGCAAAACGGTCAGCAATTTCGCATAAAAGGATACGGCATAAAAAACTTTAAAAGGGAAACGCGCGGCGATCTGTATGTAAAGTTGACGGTTGAAATCCCCAAAAATCTTTCGTCGAAAGAAAGAGATATGCTCAGAGGATTGGAAAATACGTTGGGTGCGAATCAATATCCCGCTCAAAAAGAATTTTTGGAAAACATAAAGGAAATATAATGAGATGGCTGGAAGTAACGGTTAATACGACGCACGAAGCCGCCGACATCGTATCGGGAATATTTTTTGACATGGGCTGTCAAGGCGTTTCCGTCTTGGACAAAGATGATATTTTAGAGTCGCTAAAGGACAATATATATTGGGATTATGTCGACGAAGAATTGTTAAAAGGTTCGTCCGACGCGGTTAAGATAACGAGCTTTTTTTTGGAAGAAGAATACGAAAACCGTTCGGACGAGCTTTTTTTGAGGCTTGAGGAATTATCCGAGAGGTCGGCTTTTTGCGGCTCTTTGGAGGTGACGACAAGGCTTGCGGACGATTCGGATTGGGAGAATAATTGGAAAAAGTATTATAAGCCTATTACGATAGGAAAGGTGCAGGTTATTCCGGAATGGCTCAAGGAGCAAGCGGAAGACGATAAAACCGTTGTGTGCCTGGACCCGGGAATGGCGTTCGGCACGGGAGAACATGAAACGACAAAAATGTGCTTGGAGCTTATGCAGGGTATGGGCATCGAAGGGAAAAGAATCTTTGACATAGGTTGCGGAAGCGGAATTTTGGGTATAACCGCGGCGCTTTTGGGCGCGGAAACGGCGATAATGTTCGATATAGACCCCACTTCCGTACTCACTGCCCAAAAGAACGCCGAAAAAAATAATGTCGGGGATAGAGCCATTGTAAAACACGTCAATCTTTTGAAAGAAGCCGGAGAGCCTGCGGACGCGATTTTTGCAAATATCACGGCGGACGTACTTATAAAGCTTGCGGACGATGTGGCGGGACGTTTAAAAAAAGCGGGAACCGTCGTTCTTTCCGGAATCATAAAGGAAAGAAAAAAAGAGGTTGCAGACAAATACTTAAGTTTGGGCTTTACAATGGATACGGAAATCAATATGGGCGATTGGTGCACACTTAAGCTTACGTTGCAGCGGAGGTAAAAGGCGCGTTTCGGCATAAATATTCGGAGGTTATAAAAAAAATGAACGTTCTTATAGTAGACAGCACGCGTGAAATCCTCTTGACGGCGCTAATATGCGGCGGCAAAAATTATGTCAGAAAAAGCTTGCAGGCAAACGCAAAGCATATGTCGCTTTTGTTTATAAAAATCGACGAGCTTTTAAAGGAGGCGGGAATCGACGTCGGCGACGTGGATTGTTTTGCCGGAGTAGTCGGTCCGGGCTCGTATACCGGAATAAGAATAGGCGTTTGCGCGCTCAACGCTATGGCGCGGGCAAATGAAAAAAAGCTTGTGGCATTAAATTCTTTGGAGATTTTGGCATATCGAAACCGCGCTTTGGGCGAGTATACCTGTCTAATAGATAACGCGCACGATTATTACGCTATGGAGTCAAAAGCTAATGAAGCGAGATATTTCATTGCGGAAAAATCAGCCGTAGCCTCTTTAAAAAATGCCGTTATAAGGGACGAAAACGAATACTACATAGATGAAATAATAGAATTGACAAAAATAAAAATCGACAAGGGCGAATTTTCGAATATTCTGTTGCCGTTCTACATGAAAAAATCACAGGCGGGGCAGCTTTTTTCAAACGGCTTTACGGACAAGCCCGACGCGATTTTATAACGGAAAAGTTATAGTATTATTATGATGGAAATAAAAAGAGCGGTTCTTTCGAACATACGGGAAATAGAAGCCATAGAGAAGGAAAACTTTTCCGACGCGTGGAACGCAAAGATGATAGAGGAGGAATTAAACAGCCTTTCCTCGGCGGTTTTTGTCGCTTTGGGTGAAGACAAGCTTGTGAAGTCTTACATTATTCTACATTTTGTTTTGGACGAAGCCGAGATTTTGAGAATAGCCACTCAAAACGCGTCAAAAAATAAGGGATATGCCGAAGCGCTTTTGTCATATGCGGCGGAAGAATTAAAAAAAGTGCGGGTGAAAGCGATTTTTTTAGAGGTCAAGCACGACAACGTTTCCGCAAAGAGGTTGTATGAGAAGCACGGCTTTAAAAAGATTGCGACCAGAGCGGGGTATTATAACGGAGAGGACGGAGATATTTATAAGTCGGAATAAAGCGTCATGCTCCTCAGTTTTTGCGGGCGGCGCGCTTATGACGGCTAAAATTTCTTGATTTACGTTGCGCTGTCGTCGTTTCAGCCATTGCGGATACAAAAAATCCCCTTCGCAAAATTCCGCGTTTAATATCGCGGCAGTCCTAATCATAAATAAGGTTCTAAGGGTAAAAAATATTTCGGTCTTTGCTTTTTTGAGGCAAAGGGCGAATTTTTTTTGAAATTTTTTCCGATTCGCGTAGTTTATGCACAAATTTTTACTCGCCGCGGCATATATATTATCATATGATAAATCACGTTATAAAAGGCGCGGACAGCGGTACGGATATTATTTTTTTACACGGGTTCGGCGGAGGAATTATTTCATTTGCCTATGCCGCCCGCTGTATGAGCAAAAGCTGCCGGACGACGCTTGTAGACCTTTACGGTTTTGGGGAGACGCCGCATATGGATCGTCCTATGGATTTGAACGACTATGTTAAGTCCGTCGAAGAGATTATAAGGTATTACGTAATGAAAAACGTGATATTGGTGGCGCACTCTTTCGGGGGAAGGGTGGCTATAAAGCTCAAAGCCGAGGGCAACGACGCGGTAAAAAAATTAGTGCTTTGCGACAGCGCGGGAATATTGCCAAAGAGAACGTCGGGATATTATATCAGGGTTTATATATATAAGCTCTTAAAAAAGTTGCGCTTAAAGCCGAATATGGGAAGCGCCGATTATAAAGGACTGCCCGAAATAATGAAAAAGACATTTATCAACATAGTAAATTATGACTTGAAGCCGTGTCTTAGGGATATAGATTGTCCGACGCTCATAGTCTGGGGAGAAAAAGACAGGGAAACGCCTATGTATATGGCGGAAATCCTGAATAAAAACATTCGAGGAAGCCGTCTTGTCGTCTTTGAGGGCTGCGGGCACTTTGCGTATATAGAGGACGGGTACCGGTTTACAAAGCTGCTTCGCGGATTCGTAAACGAAGAGTCGCATACGGAAGCCGCCGCGGAGGACTTGGACGCTTAAATTCGGAGGCTCGCGCATCTTATCGCCGAGGCTGACGTTTTTTTGTCGGGCGGCATATAATATATCGGTGCGCCGTGCTTTTGAGCATAATTTATTATTTAAGGAAAAGGTAGATAATGCAATTTTTGCCGCTTTTGTGCGCCGCGGTTATGTGCTTAACCGCATACAATTTTGTAAATTTTTTACAGCTGAATAATTATGCCGTCTTTAGGAGCGCAATAAATTATGCCGAAAAACAGGCGATAGAGCTTTTATTTGCCGCGGGCTTATCCGCCGCGGCGCTCATAACAAATATATTTATTGAGAACGAGGTTTTTTTTATTGTCGGATTGCTTGTTTTTCTCGCGGGTTTTACCGCGGGTATAAAGGCGAGGAACAAGAAGAGGTTAAAGAGCGCCAAGACTCCGCTCGTATATACAAAAAGAGTCGTTAGGCTGTACGCTTTTATCTTTTTTTTCAATACGGCGGTGTTTTACGGCGCTTATTTCTTTTATGGAATTGCGGCTTATTCGGTTTTTGTCTATGTCGTTTTTGCTTTTTATGCGGCGGATTATTGCTTGGCGTGTTCGATTATCAATATATTCGAGAGCTTGAACAACCGACGATACATAAAGAAAGCCGCAAAAAAACTTGATTCGTATAAAAGTCTGATACGAATCGGAATAACCGGCAGTTACGGAAAGACTTCCGTAAAAAACATATTAAAGGAAATGCTGGGAAAAAAATTTAACGTTGTCGCAACCGAAAAAAATTATAACACGCCTTTGGGCATAGTGAGGACCTTGGATAAAATAGACGGCGATACGGAAATATTTATAGCGGAAATGGGCGCGAAAAGACGCGGGGAAATAGCCGAGCTTTGCGATATGGTCAAGCCTGATATCGGAATAATAACCGGCATTACCGCTCAGCATATGGAAACCTTCAAATCTTTGGGCAACGTTGCGGCGACAAAATCCGAGCTTTATTACGCGGTAAAAGACGGCGCGTGTATCTTTAACACGGACGATTGCCATATAAGAGAGCTTGACATAATAAATCGCCCGAACGCTATAAAATCGGGGAGCGCCGAAGGATTGGATTGCATAGCGGAGAATATAAAGACGGACGCCGACGGCAGCGCTTTTACGCTTCGCTTCAATATAAAAAAACTCTATCGCGGCGGCGCCGCCGAAAGAAGCAGGGAGGTTCATATAAAGACGCATCTTATAGGACGGGCAAACGTCACAAATATAACGACAGCGGCGGCGGCGGCGTTTTTTTTGGGAATAAGCGCGGAGGACATAAAGGCGGCGGCGGAAGCATTGGAACCCGTGCATAACCGCGCGGAGATAATAAAAAACGGCGGAATAACCGTTATAGACGATACGTATAACAGCAATCCCGTAGGAGCGAAAGCCGCGCTTGAAACGCTCTCGATGTTCGACGGAAGGCGCATCGTAGTCGCATGCGGTTTTGCGGAGCAGAGCAAATATCTTGCCGAAGCTAACGGAAAATTCGGGCGCGATATAGCGCGGATTGCCGACATGGCGGTGCTTGTCGGCTCCGGGGCGAAACATATTGCCGACGGAATGGAAAAAGAGGGATTTGATATGAAAAAAGTCTATTCATATGCGTCGCTAAATCAGGCTAAAGTCGATTTTTCAAAGCTGTTTATGAACGGAGACGTTATACTTTTTGAGAACGACATGCCGGACAATTTAGAATAGAGCTATATTATCGACTAAAAATAGGGGAATAGAGAACAATGAAAAAGAATATTTTGGTAGTTTACGGCGGGAAATCATGCGAGCATGATATTTCAGTCATAACCGCTTTACAAGCGATGAGAAGCGTCGGCGACAGACATAATCTAATACCGTTGTATATAAGAGACGGGGTTTTTACGGGCGAGTGTCTGAAGGATATCGACTTTTACAAAAATTTCGACCTTAACGGATATATTCCAAAAAAGGCCGAGTTCACGGACGGAGGTATTCGCGCGTATAAATGTCGTCTTTTTAAAAAGCGAATAGACATAGATTGCGCGCTCTTATGCTGTCACGGCGGTTTGGGCGAGAACGGAGGCTTGCAAGGGCTTTTGGAATTTTATAACATTCCGTACACATCTCCCGGCATAGCCGCGTCGGCGGTTTTTATGGATAAGGTGCTGACAAAACAATTTGCGGCGGCGGAAAAATATCCGATATTACCTTATTTTGTTATAACCGATACGGAAATAGACGCGCTTAAGCTTCCGAAGGATATGGCTTATCCTCTGATAGTCAAGCCCGCGTCGCTCGGTTCGAGTATAGGGATAAGCGTCGCGCATAACCGCGACGAATTGAAGAAAGCTTGTGTGGTTGCCGCCGAATTTGATTCTAAGATAGTCGTCGAACAAGCTCTCGTCGATTTTTGCGAGATCAATTGCGCCGCCATAAGGGACGGTAATGAAATAATTATTTCCGAATGTGAAAAGCCGGTGTCGTGGAGCGAGTTCTTGAGCTTTGACGAGAAGTATCTT
>JAISQX010000134.1 GCA_031273965.1 Clostridiales bacterium | reverse complement strand
ATATTAAAGACGTCCAAATAAGATAAGCGTTTTTATCGTATTTTCCGGATACTAAAACATCACGATATCCCATATATAGTTGTTCAAAAAAAATTTTACACAATATGTTGTAAAATCGTTGACAACGCCACTTTTTTCAATTATAATAAGAACATAATTTTTCACGGAGGAACAACTTATGTATCAAGTAATAAAGAGAGACGGTCAAGTAACCGATTTCGATATTTCAAAAATAAGCGCGGCTATAACGAAAGCTTTTGACGCGCAAAACAAAAACTATCATCCGACGGTCATAAACCTTTTGGCGCTCAATGTCACGGCGGATTTTGAAGCAAAGATAAAGGATGGAAAAATCTCGGTCGAAGATATCCAAGACAGCGTCGAGTCCGTGCTCATAAAGGGCGGATACGACGATATCGCAAAGTCCTACATTCTCTATCGTAAGCAACGCGAAAAAATTCGCAATATGAAATCGACGTTTTTGGATTACAAAAAACTCGTCGATAATTACGTTCATGTCAACGACTGGCGCGTAAAAGAAAATTCCACTGTAACATACTCCGTCGGCGGACTGATTCTCAATAACTCAGGCGCTATCACCGCGAACTACTGGCTGTCCGAAATCTACGACGACGAAATCTCCAACGCGCACAGGAACGCGGATATTCATATCCACGATCTCTCTATGCTTACGGGATATTGCGCGGGTTGGTCGCTAAAGCAGCTTATCCAAGAGGGTCTCGGCGGCGTTTCCGGAAAAATCACGTCCGCCCCCGCAAGCCACCTCGCCACGCTTTGCAACCAAATGGTAAACTTCTTGGGCATCATGCAAAACGAATGGGCGGGCGCGCAAGCTTTCTCCTCGTTCGACACCTATCTCGCGCCGTTTGTAAAGGCGGATAACCTTTCTTATCGCGAAGTAAAAAAATGCATCGAATCTTTTATCTTCGGCGTAAATACTCCCAGCCGCTGGGGTACGCAAGCTCCGTTCTCAAATATCACTCTCGATTGGACGGTTCCTCCGGATCTCGCCGAAGCTTACGCGATAGTCGGCGGAAAGGAACTCAACTTCAAATATAAAGACTGCAAAAAAGAAATGGATATGATAAACAAAGCCTTTATTGAAGTAATGATAGAGGGCGACGCGAACGGCAGAGGCTTTCAATATCCCATACCCACCTATTCCATAACGCGCGATTTTGACTGGTCGGAGACGGAGAACAACCGTTTACTGTTTGAGATGACCTCGAAGTATGGCACGCCTTACTTTTCAAATTATATCAACAGCGATATGGCGCCCAGCGACGTAAGAAGTATGTGTTGCCGCCTGCGCCTTGACTTACGCGAATTGCGCAAAAAATCGGGGGGCTTCTTTGGAAGCGGCGAAAGCACGGGCTCCGTCGGCGTGGTAACCATCAACATGCCGCGTATAGCTTATCTCTCCGACAGCGAGGAGGATTTTTACAGGCGTCTGGATAGAATGATGAATATCTCCGCGCGTTCCTTAAAAATCAAGCGCAACATAATAACAAATCTCCTTCACGAAGGGCTTTTCCCTTATACGAAGCGTTATCTCGGAAACCTGGACAACCATTTCTCGACAATCGGTCTCATCGGCATGAACGAATCGGGACTAAATGCAAAATGGCTGAGGGCAAACATGACGCACAAAAAAACACAGGAGTTTTCTAAACAGGTATTGAACCATATGCGCAACAAATTGAGCGAATACCAGGAAAAATACGGGGCCCTCTATAATCTTGAAGCTACCCCCGCGGAATCAACTTCGTACAGGCTCGCAAAGCACGACGTCGAACAATATCCCGACATCGCCACCGCGTCAAAGCCGGGAGAAACGCCTTATTATACAAATAGCTCGCATCTTCCCGTCGGCTTTACCGGAGATATCTTTGAGGCGCTGGAAATACAGGACGAATTGCAGACCCTCTACACGTCGGGCACGGTGTTCCACGCTTTCTTGGGCGAAAAGCTATCCGATTGGAAAACGGCGGCTAAATTGGTAAAAACCGTAGCCGAAAAATACAAATTGCCTTATTATACGCTTTCTCCGACCTATTCGGTTTGCCGCGAACACGGTTATTTGACGGGCGAGAAATACACCTGTCCTAAATGCGGAAATACGACGGAGGTCTACAGCCGTATAACCGGCTATTACCGTCCCGTCCAAAACTGGAACGACGGCAAAGCAAAGGAATTTAAAGACCGCAAGGTTTACGAGATATCGCAACAGTCTATAAGCGCTGCGGAAATTTATTCTTCCGATTGCTGTACGTCGCCTGCCTCATGCGCCGATAATACGGAAAAAAACACGGCTTCATCCGGCGAACGCGTTTGCACAGCCACGGTCACCGCTTCTTCCGCAAACTCGCCCGTCTTACTCTTTACCACAAAAACCTGTCCGAATTGTAAAATTGCGTATAAGTATCTTAACGACGGCAATATATCGTATCAATCCGTTGACGCCGATGAAAATCCGGAGCTCGTCATAAAATACGCGGTAAAGCAGGCGCCGACTCTTGTGATAGTCAAAGACGGCGGCCTTATAGCAAAATATGTGGGAGCTGCGCCCATCCGCGCCTTTGTTGAAGAAAACGCCGAACCACAAAGCAGTTTATAAAGGAATTTTTTCTTGCGCGCGTTTTTTAACGACAAATCGGTTTTTGGAAAAAGATTCTTTGTCCGATAGAGCAAAAGCTTTAAAAAAATAACCGCGTGTTACAAAAACATCCGCGATGAAATACAAAAAAAAATGTTCTTTAGGCGCGGCGGTATTTACCGCCGTGTCCGCAATTTAGGCTTATTTACATATAATCTATAAAAAAATTATTAAACTTTATACGAGAAGGAAATAATACTTTTAAAAGAATTTATTTATACGGAGAAAGCTTGTGTACGATATCATAATAATCGGAGCCGGAACCGCCGGTATGACCGCCGCGCTATATGCGCGCCGCGCGTCAAAAACCGTGTTGGTTTTTGAAAAAGAAAATATAGGCGGTCAAATAGTTTACGCTCAAAACATAGAAAATTATCCCGCTCTAAAGAACATAAGCGGAAGCCTGTTTGCAAGCGAGCTGTTTGAGCAGGTTGAGGCTTTAGGCGCGGATTTTGAATTCCGCGCGGTCACAGGCATACGCAAAAACGGAGATTTTTTTATCGTAAACGCGGAAAAGAAAGACTTTTCCGCAAAAAGCATAATAATAGCCTCCGGCGTCAAGCACAGGCGCCTCGGAGTCGATAAGGAAGAGCAATTCATAGGCGGAGGCGTCTCTTACTGCGCCGTATGCGACGGGGCTTTTTTTAAGAACAAGGACGTCGCGGTAGTCGGCGGAGGCAATACGGCTTTGGCGGACGCAATAACTCTCCAACCTATTTGTAAAAAGGTTTATCTTATACACCGCCGCGATACGTTCAGAGGCGAAGAAAAACTTGTCGAATATATAAAAAAACAGCCAAATATAGAGCTTGTACTCAATTCCAATATAACGGCTCTTTTGGGTGAAACCTTTTTGGAAGGAATACAAATCAAAAATAATAAAACCCGTAAGATAAGCTCCTTAATACTGAGCGGACTTTTTGTCGCGGTCGGTCAGGAGCCGTCAAATCATATCTTTTCCAATCTCGTCGCACTCGACGAAAACGGTTTCATTTCCTCATCCGAATCCTGCACGACGTCTTGCCCGGGAATCTTTGTCGCGGGCGATTGCCGCGCAAAAGAAGTGCGCCAACTCTCCACCGCCGCCGCGGACGGCGCCATAGCGGCGCTATGCGCCTGTAAGTACCAAGATATTTAAAATAAACTTAGAATGTTTTAAGTAGTCTATCCTGCAAACACCGTAAAAGTATATCGCGTGAGCGGATTGACAGAGTATATTTAGTTTTTGAACGGATTATTCAGTACAAAGTCTTTTTTGACAATAACATTGAGGCTGCGGAATAATTAATTTGAGATTTTTGCGAGCGGTCTTTTGAGATAAATTTTCGCCTTTTTGTGCCTTAGGGCGTAGCGGAGCTACGTTAAAAGGCGCAAAAGACAATTTAACCAAAAGGATGCCGCAAAAAATAAAGCTACAAGGTTGCGGTTAATTATTCCGTAGCCTCATTGCTAAAAGACGAATCCTTTTACTGCAAAATTCAATCATTCGTTTAACATCCAATCTATATACATTCCGTATCCTTTTGTCGGGTCATTGATAAAAACGTGCGTAACGGCGCCGACAAGTTTGTTATCTTGTATTATCGGGCTTCCGCTCATACCCTGAAGTATCCCGCCTGTAACTTTCAAAAGGTTTTC
>JAISQX010000041.1 GCA_031273965.1 Clostridiales bacterium | reverse complement strand
AATCCGCCCTCTCTGTCGTTAGACATACCGTTTCTAAATAAATACGTCGCCATAATGTTAATCCCCTTTTGTTTTATTTCCTCATCTATATTTTTTCCATTACTCTAAGTTTTGCGCTTTCGGCTCTCGGATTATTTTTTAACTCTTCCTCGGTCGCCGTAAGCGGTTTTTTTGTGAGAATCACAGCCTGTCTCTCTTTTCCGCAAGTGCATATCGGCATATCCTTGTCGCATATGCAAGAGCTTTCAAGGTATTTAAAAGCCTGCTTTATTATGCGGTCTTCCAACGAATGAAATGATATGATTGCAAACCTGCCGCCGGGCCGCAATTTTTCCGAAAGATTTATTACTCCTTCGTAAAGTCCTTTAAGTTCCGAATTAACCTCTATTCTTATGCTCTGAAAAACTCTCTTACAAGGATTTCCGTCGGCATAACGATATTTTGCGGGGATGCCGCTTTTTATTAGCTCGGCAAGCTCTCCCGTGGTTTTTATAGCATGTTCTTTGGCGGCTTTTTTTATATTTTGCGCAATACGCTTGGAGAACCGCTCCTCTCCGTAATTAAAAAAAATTTTTACGAGGTCGCTCTCCGAATAGCCGTTCACCACGTCAAACGCCGTAAGCTTTTGCGTTCTGTCCATTCTCATGTCCAAAGCGGAATCAAATCTGTAAGAAAAACCTCTTTCTTCATTGTCTATCTGATAAGACGAAACGCCCAAATCGAGTAAAATCCCGTCTAATTTCTCTATTCCCAATCTATCTAATAGCGCGACTCCATTTTTAAAATCATCATGCGCAAAATTGATTTTTGAAAGATATTCTTTTAGCCGCTTCTTTGCCGCGTTAAGAGCCTCTTCGTCGCGGTCGACGGCTATAAGCTTACCGCTTTTCAGCCGTTTAACTATTTCAAGGCTGTGTCCTCCGCCGCCCAGCGTCCCGTCTAAATAAATTCCGTCGGATTTTATATTCAAACCGTCGACGCACTCTTTGAGCATAACGGAAACATGATTAAATTCCATAATATGTAAACGGCTTATTCTTTAATATCGGCGCCCGGTTTATCCTCCGATATCTTTGCGTCTTCCGACAGCATTGCATCGACCACGCCCATAAGTTTATCAAAATCTCCGCCCTCCAATACATTCTCGTACCGTTCCGCGCTCCATATGGCGAGTTTGTCTACGGCGCCCGTGACGTAGATATCCTTTTTTATACTTGCATGCCGCTTAAAGTTAGCTTTTAACATAAATCTGTTTTGATCATCCGGAATCGGATAGTCTATCGCCTCCGCCATAGCGTTTATAGCTAATTGCGCTTTAGCGTCAAACAAGGTTCTGCCTTTAAGCAATTTTTCTAAGGACGATTCAAACTCAGCGGCTTTTTCCGCGCTCAAAACATATATGGAACCGTCCGGACCTTTCGCAAGCGCAAACCCCGTCCCCAACTCGTCGCGGTAAGCGGCGGGAATTCTCATCCTGCCTTTTTCATCCAGTTGAAGACTGTGATTGCCGTAAAAGCCCATTCCTTAATCCGTCCCTTTAAATCATATCGATATTATATCATACAACTTTAACCACAGTCAACCATTTTAAATTAAAAAAATAAAAAAAAATATAAAATCTTTTATTTTTCGAGTTTATTTTATAGAGATTTTGGCGTAAAATATGAGAAATAAGCGGATTTTTGTCATTTTTAATACTGTGGTTTTTTGTCCCTGACAACATATCAACAGCCTTTTCCACAAAAGACGGCGGTTATCCACAAAATCCGCCGAAAAAGCAGAGCTTACGCATGAAAATGCGCAAGACATAATTTAGAGGAATCAGACCCGTTACGCGCACGCCGCAATCGCCTAATTTCCACTCTTGCATAGAGACTGCGGAATAATTAGTTTGAGATTTTTGCGAGCGGACTTTTGAGATAAATTTTGACCTTTTTGCGCCTTAGGGCGTAGCGGAGCTACGTTAAAAGGCGCAAAAGACAGAATTTAACCAAAATGATGCCGCAAAAAATAAAGCTACAAGGTTGCGGTTAATTATTCCGCAGCCTCATAGATAAATAGACGTAATTCACCCTTTTTCGCGAACTCTGCCCGTCAAGCAGGTTTCTAAAAAAGTGCGTTTTTTTCGACAATAATAAGTAAAATACCGCGGCATTTGTTCACACGGAATTACTTGCAAATCACTTGCCGTTGTGATATCATTATTTATGCGAGGTAAAAATTATGAAAACAAAATCAAAAAACCGGTTCGTTAAATTTTTAAAAGCCTCGGCTGTTCTCTGCCTTGTAGCCGTGCAATTTTTTGGAATATACGCGATAGCCGTGACCGCCGCGGGAGTAACGATAACAATTAACCCGAATGACACATATCAGACGCTGGAAGGCTTTGGAGCGTCCTCCTCGTGGACTTTTCAGTTGTTGGGAAAAGAAGACGACGCGTCTATTCAAAAAGCCGCGGATATGCTGTACGGAGACGACGGTTTGGCGCTGTCAATTTTTAGATACAATATAGGCGCGGGATCGAGCGAGGCTATATTTGACAATGTGTTTCCATATAACACGGGATGGTTTTCCCAATCGCGCCGCGCCGAAAGTTTTTTTATTTCGGAGA
>JAISQX010000038.1 GCA_031273965.1 Clostridiales bacterium | reverse complement strand
CAAAGGGCAAGAGACGAAGAAAGACTTTCGGCTTATGTAAAGCCGAAAAAAAAGGTTCACAAGCGTTTCACTTAAGTTTTCTATATATGAGAATCGATTTATCGGCAGACGTCGGTTAAATTAAACTGACAACAGCGGCGATATGATACGACTTCGTTGGATACTCGGGGTTTTTAAAGAATAGGCGTAAGGTAAAGAGCGCCGGCAGGCTTTAAATTATAAAAACAAGGAGGAGAATTATAGAAGTTTTTCTTTCATATCTCTTGTAAAGCGCCGTGAGAATCCAAATTCCGTTATAACACATTACATATAATCGGCGAAGTCCGTAAATAAAAGAAATGTCGATTTTTTGGAAATAAAGCGATGTATAGCAAAAAATCAGTTGACAAGGCGGAATAAATATTCTATAATAGATAAGCCGATTAAGATTATAGTATGTGAGGTGAAATAAATGAAAAGAACTTATCAGCCCAAAAAGAGGCAGCGCAGTAAGGTTCACGGATTTAGAAAGAGGATGAAAACCAAATCCGGAAGAAACGTGCTTGCGAACAGGAGAAAGAAGGGCAGAGCAAAACTGTCGGCTTAAGTCGATTGTGGATTTCGTTTTTGAAGTGCGGCTTGATATACAAAAGCCGCATTTTTAAAAAAGAGAAGGGGAAAATCAGAAAAAACGGAATATAAGTGGGTTTATGCAGGCAAAATACAGGTTGACGCATAAGTCATCCTTTAACTATATTTATCGCAACGGACAGAGTTTTACGAATAAGTATATGGTAATACTTTATACAAAAACCAAATATTATTTGAAAGCGGGTTTTTCGGTTAGCAAAAAGATAGGAAACAGCGTTGTGCGAAACCGAACGAAAAGACGTTTAAAAGAATGTTTTAGGGCGCTCATTCCGGAGCTTGATAAAAAACATAATTATATTATAGTGGCGAAAGAGAGCGCGGCGCAAGCCGAATATACGGAATTGCTTACAAGTATGCGCATTACGCTCAAAAAAGCGGGACTGTTTCAAGAGCAAAAGAAATGCGAAGCGCCAAAACCGGAAACTCGAGTCGATTGAATATATGAAAAATGTTTGTTATAAATTGATTTTGTTTTATAAAAAATTTATCAGCGCAAATAAGAGAACTCATTGTAGATTTACGCCGTCGTGTTCTATGTACACCTATCAGGCGATAGAGAAGTACGGCGTAATAAGAGGTTGCTTTATCGGCGGAATGAGGATATTGCGATGCAATCCTTTTACAAAACGCCGGGGATTTGACCCGTTAAAAGAAAATTTCGGAGGTGACGCAAAATGGTTAATATAATTTTTGCCGCGGAAATGACCAATATATTCGGAAAAGTTATGCTATGGATATACGAGGGAGTCGGGAATTACGCATTGGCTGTGATTCTTTTTACATTATTATTCAAAGCGGCTATGACGCCATTGGATTTTTGGCAAAAAAATCTGATGAGAAAAAACAACAAAGCGCTAAAGGTTATGAAGCCCAAGCTTGATCAATTGAAAAAAGAAACGGGCGGTAATCAACAGTTATATATGCAAAAACAACAGGCATTATATAAGGAACACGGATATTCGATGTTGGGAGCGTGTCTTCCGACACTTGTTACACTCGTCGTCTTTATCATTATATTCCAAGGTTTTACCGCAATGGTTAAATATCAAAACCTATCGGCGTTTGAACAGTTAGATAAAAAATATTATGAGATATATAATGACGAATCCCCCTTGGAAATCAAAGCCTACATTGACGGAAAAGGCTGGGATGAGAATAATTTGAGCGCCGAGCAGTTAAAAGAGGCAAAAATTGCCGCCGACGCCGTGGTTATTCCGAAAGCGGAAGCTGCCGTGATAAGCGAATACGACAAACAAAAGGACGGATTTTTTTGGGTAAAGAATATATTTATGCCCGATACGCCGTGGTCAAAGGTTGTGCCAGATTACGGACTCTTCTCCGGTAAGAGCGGCGGATTTTTGGGAATCGGCAAGCTCAATATAGAAGGAATCGAGGAAGCCGATTACGATAGGGTAATGGGACCGATTATAAAAAAATATGAGAGCGGAAACGCTATGGACAACATAAACGGTTTTTTGGTTCTCCCGATTTTGTGTTTGTTACTCAATGTCCTAATGATGAAACTCAATCCGCAATCGGCTCAACAGCCGACTCCGCCGCCGTCATTCGGAGCGGATCCGGATATGGCGGCAAAACAAGCGCAATCTACGTCAAAAGTTATGATGTATATGATGCCCGCTATGATGTTCATATTCGCGATGTTTTATAGCAGTGCGTTTACGGTTTATTTGGTGGTCAGCTCGTCTTTTTCCATGGCGTTTAACTTAATATACAATGCCGTTATGAAGAAAAAAGACAAAGCCGAGGAGGAAACCACGGCTAATACAACTTACGTAAGAAAGTCTGAACTGGAGAATATAAAGAAACAAAAAGAAAAAGAAGAGAAAGAAAAACTTCAAAAAGAGCAGGAAGATAAGGCGAAAAAAATTCTTGAGAAAACGGAGTCAAAATTTAAGGACATAAATAAACTGTAAAATATAAAATCAGTATATTGGAGAAGAACATGGAAGGAATGGAATTTAAGGCGCATAAAGTCGAGCAAGCCATTGAATTGGGGTTAAAGGAATTGCAGCTTACCGCGGAAGAGGCGGATGTTGAAGTAATAAATCACGGCGGATTATTTAGCAAGGCGATAGTAAAGATTACGCCGAAAATAAAGCCCGAACAAGCGGCTGCGGATTTCGTCAATAATTTGTTTGCATACATGAAGTTTGATGCGAATGCAACGCTTACAAAATTAGAAAGCGATAACCATATCGAAATAGCCGGAGCCGACAGCTCTCTTTTAATCGGATACCGCGGCGATATTTTGGACAGCATACAATATCTTGCTTTGATTGTCGCCAATAAAGGAACAAAGGATTTTGTAAGAATATCCGTAAACGCCGAGAACTATCGCGAGAAAAGAAAAGAAATACTCACAAGGCTTGCGGAAAAGCTTGCGATAAAAGCCGATAGAACGGGCAGAAAAGTTGAGCTTGAGCCAATGAATCCGTATGAAAGGCGCGTTATGCACGCGGCTCTTCAAGGCAGTGAAATCGTGACGACGGAGAGCGTCGGCGAGGAACCGAACAGATATCTCGTTATTATTCCCAAAAATCCAAGACCGAGCGGATATATGCGCGATAGACGAGATGGCGGGCAGTTTAACCGCGGCGGCGGCAGGGGCGGATACGGCGGTGATCGCGGATACAACGGCAACGGTGATCGCGGGTATAACGGTGATCGCGGAATCGGGACCGAACGCAGATATGACAAAGATCGCGATGCCGGAGGAGCGCGCACGTATAATAATGACCGAGGGTACGGCGGCGACAGAGGCGGATATAACCAAAATCGCGGATACGGCGGAGAGCGCGGCGGTTATAGCCGCGGCGATAAACCCTATGAGAGCAGACCCCGCCCAAGCTATTCCGAAGAAAGGAATGCAACGCGCGAACAACCAAACAATAATGAAGAAAAGGAAAGAGATTACAGCGATGTCAACAGCAGTTTTTCCGATAACTTTAAAAAGAACGGAACGACAAAACTGAAGAGTTTCGGATACAAGAAACGCTGAAGCAAAGAATATGATAAGAAATGATTTAAGAAATATTGCAATCATTGCGCACGTCGATCACGGAAAAACGACGCTTGTCGATGAGATGCTGAAACAAAGCGGCACATTCCGAGAGAATCAAGCCGTCGAAGAACGCGTTATGGATTCAAACGATTTGGAAAAAGAGCGCGGAATAACAATACTTGCGAAAAACACGTCGATACATTATAACGGAGTAAAGATAAACGTAATCGACACGCCCGGTCACGCTGATTTTTCCGGCGAGGTCGAGCGTGTTTTAAAGATGGTTAGCGGAGTTTTATTGCTTGTGGACGCGGCGGAGGGGCCTATGCCTCAGACGCGTTTTGTGATGCAAAAAGCTTTGGAGCTTAACCACAAAGTTATAATAGTCGTCAACAAAATAGATCGTGCCGACGCCAGATTATCCTTAGTCGAGGACGAAATACTTGAATTGTTTTTGGAACTTGACGCGTCGGACGATCACTTGAGAAGCCCTATCATATATTGTTCCGGGAGGCAAGGTACGGCGGCGTTGGATTATAAAGCGCCGGGCGAAAACCTCAAGGTGCTTTTTGATACGATTATCGATTATATCTCTCCTCCGGAGGGAGAACCGGACGGAGAGCTCCAGTTGCTTGTATCGTCTATCGATTATAATGACTTTGTCGGCAGAATAGGAATAGGGAGAATAGAGCGCGGAGTCGTAAACGTCAATGCCGAAATATCCGTTTGCAATTTTCACGAAGCTATTAAGCCGTACAAGAGCAAGATAGTCAGCCTTTATCAGATAGAGGGATTAAAAAAAGTCCCCATACAGACGGCTATGGTGGGCGATATAGTATGCTTTTCGGGTGTTGAAAATATAAATATAGGCGATACCGTAACCTCGGTATTGAATCCCGAGCCGGTTCCTTTTGTCAAAATAAGCGAACCGACCGTAGAGATGTTCTTTTATGTGAACGACAGTCCATTCGCGGGGCGCGAAGGAAAATTTGTAACTACAAGGCATTTAAAAGATAAGCTTTTTAAGGAAATGTTGAGAGACGTTTCTCTAAAAGTCTACACAACCGAATCCGCCGATGCGTACAGAGTATGCGGAAGAGGCGAAATGCACCTTTCCGTATTGATAGAAAATATGAGAAGAGCCGGTTACGAATTCCAAGTGGGTACGCCCAGGGTGATATACAAGGAAATAGACGGCGCATTGCACGAACCTATAGACAAACTCATCGTAGACGTACCCGAGGACAGAGTCGGGTATATCTTTGAGAAGATGGGGATAAGAAAGGGCGAGCTTCTAAAAATGAACGCCGTCGGAAGCCGTATGCGGCTGGAATTTCTCATACCGTCGCGCGGACTTTTCGGTTACAGATCGGAATTTTTAACCGACACGAGCGGCGAAGGAGTAATGAATACGATTTTTCACGGGTACGGTTTGCATAAAGGCGACGTCATAAGGAGGAGCGAAGGCTCTTTGATTGCTTTTGAGACCGGAGAGGCGGTTACTTACGGTTTGCATAACGCGCAGGACAGAGGCTTGCTGTTTATCGGAGCCGGTACGGCGGTCTATGAGGGAATGGTTGTCGGCGTTTCGCCAAAAAATGAGGATATAGCCGTCAATGTTTGCAAAAAAAAGCACGTGACCAATATGCGCGCTTCGGGTTCGGATGAGGCGTTAAGGCTCAATTCGCCAAAAAGAATGTCGCTTGAGGAGGCTATTGAGTTTATAAAGGACGACGAGCTTTTAGAGGTTACTCCTATGAATATTCGTATTAGGAAAAGAATATTGAATAACGATATGAGAATGAAACAAAAATTCGGAGATAAGAAAGGATAGGATATAAAGACGCGTGTCTTTAGAGCATTAGTAAAAAGCGTTGAGCTTGACTTAATAGCCGCCATGCCAATATAGTTTTATTTAAAGTAAAAGGAAATTCGATAAATTTAAAAGCGGGTTTTGACTCTTTTTGCTTGTAAGAGCGTTTTTTCGAAATTGTAGACGCTGCTATGCGTCGAGAAAATGACTTTTTAGGTATAAAATTGCCAAAAAGCCGTTTTTTTTATTTACACTAAGACACTTTTTAAAAAGAGTTTTGCCGTAAAGAGCATTGGTCGGTAAAAAAAATTTGGGCTTTAGGCGTGTTTAGGCGCAAGTTCCGTCAAATAGTAATCGGCGTTGACGATATTTTCGCCGAGTTTTACGTATTGAACGGTTTTCACGATATTTAAAGGCTCAAACGAACATATTTCTTGGATTTTTGCGGTAACCGTGTCCGCGCGGAGATTTGTCGAGTCTATATTTATTTTAAGCGAGCGGTCTTCTTTTTTTATCGAATATATAAACGGACGAATATTTTTTTCTTTTCCGTTTCGATTTGTGTGTATTATATTATCCATGCTCAAAATTTTATCCGCTACGCTTTCTGAAAAATCGTTTTTTGTCTCTATAATATAGTCCGCGGAAAAAATCTTTCC
>JAISQX010000100.1 GCA_031273965.1 Clostridiales bacterium | reverse complement strand
ATGCTCTTATATTCGGCGATAGACAAACAAATTTGCTCAAGCTCTTCCTGAAGTTTTTCGACTTCAAGACTCGTAAGCCTGTAGAGTCTCATTTCAAGTATCGCGTTCGCCTGCTTTTCCGAAAGCAAAAACCTCTCTACCAATCTCTCCGCGGAAGTCGAGCGGTCTTTTGATTCCTTTATGATTTTAACAACCTCGTCGATATTCGCAAGAGCTATGCAAAGCCCCGCGAGAATATGCTCCCTCTCCTCGGCTTTTTCAAGGTCGTATTTTGTGCGTTTTATTATTATTTCTTTTTGATGGGCCGCGTAACACTCCAAAATCTCTTTGAGATTCATTATCTTGGGAGTGCCTTCCTTGAGCGCAAGCAGTATTATGCTGTAAGAAATCTGCATATTAGTCTGCTTATAAAGGGTGTTCAAAACGACTTGCGCGTTCGCGTCGCGCTTGACGTCTATGACTACCCTCATGCCCTTTCTGTCGGACTCCTCCTTGATGTCGGAAATTCCTTCGATTTTCTTTTCCTTTACCTGATCGGCGATAGTCTCGATTAATTTTGCCTTGTTGACCTGATAAGGAAGCTCCGATACGACGATACGCGATCTGCCGTTTGGCATTTCTTCTATTTCTGCGCGCGCTCTAAGGATGCATCCGCCCCTTCCCGTCTTGTACGCCTGCTTTATAGCCATTCTGCCCATTACTATTCCCGCCGTCGGAAAATCCGGAGCCGGAATAAACCGCATCAATTCCTCAACGTCCGCGTCGGGATTGTCCAACAGCGCTATGGTGGCGTCGATAACCTCGCCCAAATTGTGGGGCGGAATGCTTGTCGCCATACCTACCGCTATTCCGTCCGAACCGTTGACCAAAAGATTTGGAAACCTCGACGGCAAAACCGTCGGCTGCATTAGCGTGTCGTCAAAGTTCGGATAGTAGCTCACGGTATTCTTATCAATATCGCGAAGCATTTCGCCCGCGATCTTAGCCAGTCTCGCCTCGGTGTAACGCTGCGCCGCGGGAGGATCCCCGTCTACCGAACCAAAGTTCCCGTGTCCGTCCACAAGCGGCTTTCTTATCGAAAAATCCTGCGCAAGCCTGACCAAAGCGTCATAAACCGCGCTGTCGCCGTGCGGATGATATTTCCCCAGTACGTCGCCGACTATTCTCGCGCATTTTCTGTAAGGCTTTTCGTTGCTCAGCCCAAGTTCGTGCATAGCGTACAATATACGCCTGTGCACGGGCTTTAATCCGTCTCTGACGTCCGGTATGGCTCTGGATACGTTTACCGCCATGGCGTACGCTATGAATGACTTTTTCATTTCGCTTTCCACGGGCATTTTGATAATTTTTGTATTGTCTACAATCTGTTCGTATTCGGTGTCTTTTTTCTTAGCCATAATTAAATATCCAACTCCTTAACAAGCGTCGCGTTCTGCTCTATAAACTCTCTTCTCAACTCGGGTTGCTCGCCCATAAGCATGGAAAAAATATTTTCCGCCTCGTACGCGTCCTCCATTGTCACTTGCATAAGCGTTCTGCACGCCGGATTCATAGTAGTTTCCCAAAGCTGTTCGGCGTTCATTTCGCCCAAGCCTTTGTATCTCTGGATATCCACGCCCTTTCTGCCCGTTTGACCGAGATGTTCCTCAAGCTCCGCATCGTCATAAAAGTATTTTTCACTTTTTCCTCTCGCCACCTTATAAAGCGGAGGCATAGCGACATAAACATGCCCGCATTCCACAAGCGGACGCATAAACCTGAAAAAAAACGTCAGAAGCAATATTCTTATATGGCTTCCGTCTACGTCCGCGTCGGTCATGCATATGATTTTGTTGTAACGCAGCTTGGTCTCGTCAAATTCTTGATTAATACCGCACCCGAACGCCGTTATCATCGACTTAATCTCCTCGTTTTCGAGTACCCTATGCAATCTCGCCTTTTCGACGTTTAAGATTTTTCCTCTTAAGGGCAATATCGCTTGAAATCTCCTATCCCTTCCTTGCTTGGCGGTGCCGCCGGCGGAATCGCCCTCGACGAGGTATATTTCGCAATTGGCGGAGTCGCGGTCCGAACAGTCGGCAAGCTTTCCGGGAAGCGTCGTGCTCTCAAGTATGCTCTTGCGTCTTGTCAGTTCTCTCGCGTTCCTCGCGGCGTCTCTGGCTCTTTGAGCAAGCACGCACTTCAATACGAGGTCTTTGGCTTCCTTAGGATGTTCTTCAAGATACGTTCCGAGATACTCGGTCACGACCTTCGTAACCGCCGTTCTCATCTCGCTGTTACCCAGCTTGGTTTTTGTCTGCCCTTCAAATTGCGGCTCAGTAAGTTTGACGCTTATGACCGCGGTCAAGCCCTCTCTTACGTCCTCTCCCGAAAGCTTCTCGTCGTCTTTTAATATGTTGGCTTTTTTTCCGTAATCGTTTATGACTTTTGTCAAGGCGTTTTTAAATCCGTCCAGATGACTCCCGCCCTCTTCCGTATTAATATTATTCGCAAACGAAAATATGTTCTCGGTATATGCGTCGTTGTATTGCAAGGCTATTTCTATTTCGCCGTCGTTATGCTCCGCGTCGATATATACTATTTCCTTAAACACGCATTCTCTGCCTTTATTGAGCTGTTCCACAAAGCATATTATTCCGCCTTCAAAATAAAAGGTTTCGGCGCGCTCTTTGCCCTCGCGTTTATCTTCTATGGATATCGTAAGCCCTTTATTAAGATAGGCAAGCTCGCGCAAACGCCTTCTCATGGTGTCATAATTAAATTCAATGACCTCGAATATATCCGAATCGGGAAAAAACGTCACCTTTGTACCCGTCTCCGAAGCCGCGCCCGCCTCTCGCAAATCGCGTTGCGGCACGCCCCTGTTGTATATCTGTTTGTACAGCTTCCCGTTCTGCCTTACTTCGACTTCAAGCCATTCCGAAAGCGCGTTGACAACTGACAATCCCACGCCGTGCAAGCCGCCGGATATTTTGTAGCCTCCGTTACCGAACTTCCCTCCCGCGTGCAACTTGGTCAAGACCACCTCTACCGCGGATTTACCTTCCTTGGCTATAATTCCCGTGGGTATGCCGCGCCCGTTGTCGGAAACGCTTACCGCGCCCTCCTTTTCGATGATTACCTTGATATCCGTGCAATGCCCGGCAAGAGCCTCGTCGATACTGTTGTCGACTATTTCGGTTACAAGGTGATGAAGTCCTTTCTCGTCGGTAGAACCGATATACATTCCCGGTCTTTTTCGAACCGGTTCAAGTCCTTCGAGAACTTGGATATCAGCCTCATCATACTTTTCGATCTGTTTAGCCATTAAAAACACCTCTTTTTTTTATTCTGCATCAATTACACGATTTGTCCGTATTTGCCCGTTTAAAATCAAATATTCAAAAATAAATTCTTTTCGAGTCTGGGAATAATGCTTCTTACCCCGGTCGCCACGGCATAGCATACCGCGCCGTCCGCCGCGTCATAAATAATCAACGACTTGATATCCGTCCCCGTTTCGAAAAAAAACGCCCGCTTATTACGCGCATACCACGATAGAAGCTCGGCTTGTACCTCGTTGTTTTCTCTAAACGACATGACCGCAATAATATTTTCTTTTTTTAAAGTCAGATTAAGCACAAACGTCCCTCAAAAAGAAAAAATCGCTATCTACGCCGCGTTTTGCCGAACGGTAAAACGACAATACGGTTTTGTAGGCGTAAGCAAACTCACTACTTGAATAATTATAACATATTTAGTAAAAAAAATAAAGCGTTTTTTAGTCCGATTTTAAAATATATCAAAATTTCGCCCAAAATTTGATTATAAGGCGACAAAGCAAAAAACCGACATAATTATCGGAAAAACAAA
>JAISQX010000089.1 GCA_031273965.1 Clostridiales bacterium | reverse complement strand
TAAGCCTCCATTATCTTTTCTTTGGAATACTTGCCGTCTAATTCGATTGCAAGCCTTATCTCTTTCATTTTTCTTTTTAATGTTTTTTCCGCGGTGAGGTGAGTGTTCTTTATCAGCTGTTGATTTATAGTCGACGCTCCTTCCTTAAGCGCGCCGGCTTTTATATCGTTTCTTATCGCGCCAAGTATTCTTAGGATATCTACTCCGTTATGAGAAAAAAATCTCTTATCCTCGGCGGCGACAAACGCTTTGATAATGTCTTCGGGTATGCCGGAATATTTTACGTAGGATTCTCCGCGTTTGGTTTTTATCGGAGCGTCGTTCCGGTCGAACAAGATAATATTATTTATCATGCCTGTGGAAATTTTGGAATCGTCTAAACGAGCATCGCTTGTCATTATGGTAAATATGCAAAAAAAGACCGAGAAAAGTAGTATCGGTATAATACAAGCGACTGTAAATAGCGTTTTGAACGGATGTTTTTTTGCGGTTGCCATATCATATTTTATTATTATGTTTTTTTGCGCGTTTTATTTAAATAACGATAAAATAGTTGAAAAATTTTTCCCTAAAAGGTATAATAATATCAGCATATTGCTATGCGACTTTTCAATCGCTTAAAAAAGGACGAATAAATGCTCTACCATATAGTTACGTACGGATGCCAAATGAACGTTCATGAATCCGAAAAAATCGCCGGCACATTACACGGAGAAGGATACACGTTTTGCGGCGACATAGATAAAGCCGACCTTATTGTTTTTAATACGTGTTGCATAAGAGAGAATGCGGAGAAGCGTGTTTTTGGTAATATAGGAGCCTTAAAAAAACGAAAAATGACTGACGCCGGCTTAAAAATAGCCGTACTTGGCTGTATGACTCAGCAAAAAGACGCGGCGGCGCGGCTTAAAAAAAAATTTCCGTTTGTCGATATCGTTTTGGGAGCTAATAACCTACATCTTTTACCTTATTATCTAAAACTTAACGACAAAAAAAATTCGGTAAAAATAGAAGAAGCGGATACCTACGATATAAATATTTCCGTGGATACTTTTAGAACAAGTTTCCCAAACGCATGGGTCAATATAATGTACGGCTGCGACAATTTTTGTTCCTATTGCATTGTTCCGTATGTGAGAGGACGCGAAGTAAGCCGAAGCCCGAAAGATATACTGAACGAGGTAAACTTTTTAATCGGCGAAGGCTACAAAGAGATAACGCTGCTGGGGCAAAATGTCAATTCGTATAGATACGAGGACTGCGACTTTTCCGGATTACTATGCGAGCTCTCAAAAATCGATAAAAAATTCAGGTTGAGGTTTATGACGTCAAATCCAAAGGACTTTAGCGACGACGTAATCGACGCGATGAATTTGTCAAAGAATATATGTAAACATATTCATTTGCCGGTGCAATCGGGAAGCGACAGAATACTAAAACTCATGAACCGCAAATACACGGCCAAACGGTATATCGAGCTTATCGAAAAGATATACGGCAATATCGACAACGCGCTTGTCAGCACGGACATTATGGTGGGATTTCCGACGGAAACCGACGAAGATTTTTGTGAAACGATAAGACTTACCGAGACTTGTAAGTTTTCGCAAGCGTTCACTTTTATATATTCGCCGCGCCAAAATACGCTTGCCGCCAAAATGCCGGATATCGACGCCGAAATAAAGAAACAGCGAATAGGCGAATTGATACGCGTCCAAAATAAAATAACAAAAGAGATATCCGATTCCTTTAAAGGAAAAACCGAGGAGGTTCTTATAGACGACTATAAAGACGGATACTTTATGGGGCGAACCGACAATGGGAGACTTGTGCGCTTCAAAAAGCGAGAAAGCTATGAGGTAGGAGATTTTGTGCGTATAAAGATTTTTGCCTCCAAATCCGCGTCGCTTGCCGGAGAAATAATATGACTTCACAGTATTATTCCATATCATAGTATTATGAAACACACAAGAATAAAGAATACTCTACTAAGATAAAATCAAAAACATACGCAAAAAAGGGAACAAAGATGATTTATAAGCTTTCACCTATGATGGAGTATTACGTCTCCGTAAAAAAAACTTATCAAGACTGCATATTGATGTTTCGCTTAGGTGATTTTTATGAAATGTTTTTTGAGGATGCCGTAAAGGCGTCTAAGATACTCGATTTGACATTAACGGGCAGAGATTGCGGTCTGGAGAAGCGCGCCGAAATGTGTGGGGTACCGCATCATGCCGTCAATACTTATATCAAAAAACTTTTGGATAATGGTTGTAAGGTGGCGGTGTGCGAGCAGTTGAATACTCCGGAGGAAGCTAAAGGAAAAATGGTAGATCGCGATGTGGTGAGGGTTATTACTCCGGGGACTATCATTGACGACGGCTTTTTGGATGAAAGAAGCGCGGTTTACATCGTTTCGGTCTATATCGACAAGACAACCGCCGCGATAGCGTACGCCGACATGGCGAGCGGAGAGTTTAAATGCCGTGAAATCGATAACGTTTATACGCTTGAGGATTGTCTTTTGAACCTAAGTCCTTCCGAAATAATCTGTTGCGATGAAGCGTATGATTTTGTCCTTTCTATGAAATCAAGCGAGGCGGGCAGAATCGTAAAGCCTGAAAAATACCGCGCTTTTGCCTACAGATACGAAAATGCCGAAAAAAAACTAAAAGACCAATTTAAGGTTTTTTCACTTGAATCGTTTAGCCTTTCGGAAAAAAAATATGCCGTTTGCGCCGCAGGAGCGCTTATGGAGTACTTTACCGAGACACAAAAACGACAGTTGTCGCATTTTAATAAGATAGAATGCGTTACGGATCGCGAACATATGTTCTTGGACAACAACACCCGCAGAAATCTTGAATTGACGGAAACAATACGCGACAAGAGAAAAAACGGAACTCTGTTATGGTTTTTGGACGAAACTGTGACCAATATGGGGGCGCGAAAGCTAAAGCAGATAGTTGAGAATCCTCTGTATAACTCAAACGCGATAAACGATCGTTTAGACGCGGTGGAAGAGTTTGTAAAAAATCCCAGATTGCGGGACGAAATTAAGGAGCGTTTAAAAAAAGTAAGAGACATAGAGCGCATATCCGCAAGAATCGCATACGGTAATCTCACTCCCAGAGATTGCATAGCCATTCTGGAAACATTGACGGTTTTGCCCGAGCTGAAAAAAATTTTGGAAAGCTGTGAAGCAAAGCTTCTAAGAGCCTTAGGAAAGAAAATTTGCCCGATAAGCGAAACAAGAACGCTGTTAGAGGAGGCGATAACCGAAAATCCGCCCGCCGTTTTAAAGGACGGCGGATATATAAAGGACGGCTTTAACCCTGAACTCGACGATTATCGAAACGCGCGTAAAAACGGCAAATCTTTAATAGCAAACCTTGAAGCGGCGGAAAGACAAGCTACGGGTATAAAGACCTTAAAAGTAGGTTTTAACAAGGTTTTCGGTTATTATATAGAGATAACGACGTCGAATAAGGCGCTTGTACCGTTTAGATACATACGAAAACAAACCTTGGCGGGCGGAGAGCGGTATGTTACGGAAGAGTTGAAAAATATAGAAGAAAAAATACTCGGCGCCGAGGAAAAAACTATAAAAATCGAAGCGGCTATTTTTTCCGATATAAAAGTTTCCCTTCTTTCCGTGATACCTCAATTACAACGGAATGCGGAAGCGCTTATTTTGTGCGATATAATGCTGTCATTTGGAATAGTTTCCGTGATACATAACCTTGTAAAGCCGCAGATAAGTGAAAAAATAAAGGAGATAAACATAACCGAAGGAGTACATCCCGTAATAAGAGCGCTATTAAAGAATGATTTTATTCCTAACGACGCGCTTTTGGACGGAGCAAAGAATCGTACGCTTATAATAACCGGTCCGAATATGGCGGGAAAAAGCACGTATATGCGACAAATCGCCATAATAACGCTTATGGCGCATATCGGATGCTTTGTATCCGCCTCGTCCGCAAAGATATCGTTGACCGACAGGATATTTACCCGCATAGGCGCGAGCGACGATTTGGGATTGGGGCAAAGCACATTTATGACCGAAATGATAGAGGTGGCGGGGATTTTGAACAACGCCACGGGTAACAGCCTTTTAATACTCGATGAAATCGGCCGCGGCACGTCGACATATGACGGACTGTCTATAGCATGGGCGATTTTGGAGTTCATCTCGGAAAAATTAAAGGCAAAAACGCTATTTTCTACCCATTACCATGAAATAGCCGAGCTTGAAGGGCTTTTGGACGGGGTAAAAAACTATCAGGTTTTGATTAAAGAAGTAAATAATACAATTCAGTTCTTGTACAAAATTGCGCGCGGCGGAGCCAACAAAAGCTTCGGTATAAAGGTCGCTTCGCTTGCGGGACTACCAAAAGAAATAATTGACCGAGCCGAGGCTATAATTGTAAAGCTTGAGGAATCAGACATAAACAAGGACGCGAACGCTCTTATGATGAGCCAAAAAATATCCTCAAAAAACAGCCGCCAATTAAGCTTCATTGAGGAAGAAAACGACAGAGAGAAAAGTAAAAACGAGATATACAACGTTTTGTGCGATACAAACCTTAATACGTGCACGCCTCTTCAAGCGCTTACGATTTTGTCGAATCTCAAAGAACTCATAAAAAAATAAATATGCCATAGACGTATCCGAGACATTTTACGGACGCGCCGCAAAAGGATGGGATGTGCTATATATGCCAAATATAAATATTCTTGACAGCTCCGTATACAATAAAATAGCGGCGGGCGAGGTAATAGAACGTCCGTTATCGGTAGTAAAAGAATTGGTGGAGAACGCCATAGACGCAAATGCAAGTAATATAACCGTGGAGATAACCGAAGGCGGAATAAAAAGCATAAAAGTCTCGGATAACGGTATAGGTATAGACGAGGCAAATATTAAAAAAGCATTTTTGCCTCATGCCACAAGTAAAATAATAAGCGCCGAAGACCTCTTTACGATATCGTCGTTAGGGTTTCGAGGCGAGGCGTTGGCGAGCATAGCCGCCGTGGGGATTGTCGAAATAGTGTCTAAAACGGATGAGCAAGACGCCGCTATTCGCATGGAAATAAAGGATGGGATATTCGGAAGCCCGCAATATACGGCGGCAAACCGAGGTACGAGTATTACCGTTAATAGCATTTTTTATAATACTAAACCGCGTTTAAATTTTTTAAAACGTCCAAAAACCGAAGAAAACTATGTTTCTGAACTGATAGCAAAATTTATTATCGCTTATCCGGATGTGGCTTTTACTTATAAAGCCGACGGAAAAATCATACACAAAACAAATGGCGAAGGATCGGAGTCCGCCATTTATGAAATCTACGGAAAAGATATTTGTGATAATCTTATGCGTCTGGAATACTCCGATATGCATGGTAGAATAAGCGGATACACGTCTGTTCCGGGCTATTATAAGTCGAATAAAAGTTTTCAGACGATTTTTATCAACGGCAGAATAGTCGAAAATTCGCTTGTTTCCACCGCCGTCTTAAAAGCGTACGGCGAAAATATTATGAAGCATAATTTCCCGATTTTTATTCTTGATATAATCTTACCGTTTGACAAAGTAGACGTGAACGCGCACCCGACAAAGAACGACGTCCGATTTTCGGACGAAAAAGAAGTATTTTCATTGGTATATCGCGCCATAAACAAATGCGTATTGGAGCGTTTGGGCTACGGAAGCGCTAAGTCGCCGCAAGAGGAGAGCGAACCCTACTCGGTAAAAAGGAATCATGAAACGACCGATAAAGAAGTTACGCAAAAACCGACGAATACTACGAATAATTCGACAACAGCTTCTGCACATGCCGGAGAAAAAAGCCTCGCCTATGAATTTATTAAAGGGAAATACGAGGGTGGCTTCGGCGTGCGGAGTAATACAAAAACTGTGCTAAACGAGAATACATCCCATTCGATTTTGAATAATATCATCTCAAAAAGCGCCGGCATTTTGCTAAACGGAGGCTTTGACGACGCGGAAATAGAACAAACGGAGCTTAAATCAGCCGAAAAAGGTTGCGCCGAAACAAGAGAGATAAATGCGATAAATGCGTTCGACAATAAGAGTAAACATGTAACAAGTAAGGAAAATGACTTTTTTGGTGCCCTTATAAGTAATGAAAATAGTAATGAGCCGATAAAACCAAAAGGAACGTTCAGTTTCGTAGAACACGGGAGACTTATAGGGCAAGCGCTTAACTGTTATATAATATTTGAATATTTGAACGAAGTTTACATGATAGATCAACATGCCGTTCACGAGCGGTTAAATTACGATAAGCTTATGAATAAAGAAAGAAGTAAAGACAGTCAAATATTTTTGGAGCCATATGTCTTTTCCGTAAGTCATACGGAAAAAAACATTATAGACGCCGCCTTAGACCGCTTAAATTATCTCGGTTTTGATA
>JAISQX010000048.1 GCA_031273965.1 Clostridiales bacterium | reverse complement strand
ATCTCTTCGTCCGCCGAAAGCGCGCTGTAGGCGGAAGCAGTGGAATCGCCAAGCAGCTCGTCCAGAGATATCTGTATCTTATTTACGTTGAGTTCGCTCAGCTTGAAGCCCAAAAGCCTCGTTTGGTCGCCGAGATTTATATATATCACATTGTCGCTTAGGCGTATGCTCATAAGCGCCACGCCGTTGTTGTCGTAAGCCGTCCACGAAACCGTGAGGTTCTCAATGTCGGTTAGATTAGAAACAACAAAGTCGTACGTAACCGGACCTATGTTCGTAATGTTCGCAGTTCCGGAAAATGAAATCGTGCTGTAGTCAAAAGGCTTGTATTCGCTTAGATCGGAGGGGAAATCATAATCCACATAACCGTCGCCGTAGCTCAGTATCCTGAGGTCAACGTACGCCCAATCCTCGCCTTTTACGTTAATATCGACTCCGACGCCGGGACCGTCAAGGTCTTCGGTGCTAAGGAAAGCCGAAAGTTTGATGTCCACGTCAAGTCCGACGACAAAATCAATAACCGTCTTTCCGAGTTCGTTCAAGAGTTGTTCGACATCGTAACCCAAAGCGTCCTTGACAATATTGAATATGTCGGCGTACTCGCCGCCCGAAACTATCTCCTGACCCATGTCATCAAGCATGACTTCCACGCCCAGACTATCCAATAAGTCGGCTATAACTTCGCTCGTCAAGTCAAGATATATCCTGCCGTCCGCCGCGCCAATCGCTCCGATAAGCACCGACAACAGATAATCGGTGTCTACGTTCAAAGCGGGAGAGCCGTCTTCCGCAACCCCGAGGCTGTATGTCGCCGCCGAAGATAACTCCGACTCCGGCGTCACGCCGCCCGCAAGGAAACCAAGGTCGCCTATAAGGTCTTTCATTATCTGCTGTAGATTGACTCCGTCTATTCTTATCTTGCCGACGCCCATTTTGACCGCGTCAAGATGTATGTAGCTGATATCCACGCTTGATAGATCAAGATAGATATATCCGTCCTTGTAATATCCCGCCAAAACCAGTTCGCGGCTGTAGCGCTTGACTACCTCAAAGACTATCTGGTTGCGCTCCGCAACGTTCGGATCAAGTCTTACGTCTATTTTTATCTCAATATCTCCTACGTCGGGAATGTTTCCGTAGCCCTGAAGCCTTACGGAGTAAATATCAAAAGTATTTACGAACTCCGGCAGGTCGATATCCAAAGTCTCGGCTTTTACCTCCAATTGGGCTATTCTAAAGCCGAACGTCGAAGCTTCCTCGCCGGGTTTTTGGTATTTTCCCTTGACTTCCGCGTCAAGAAGTACGCCGTCAACAAGCTTCATATAAAGAGTGCTGCCCGCAAAAGGCGTGCCGCCGTCCTTTACTCCTATTATCTCCGCAAATATATCGTCGTATCCGCGTTCGCTGATCACTTCAACTTCTTTACCCAACTCTTCGTCGTAAACCATCTCAAAAGTAGAGAGAAGCGGAGTTCCGGTAAATTCTTTGAGCATCGCGTTGAGATCTACCTGAGCGGCGTCGCCCACGATGTCGTTCACCAAAGAAAGCGCGCCCAAAACCACCGACAAAACCGTGTCGATGTCCATGTCCGCGTTTATCGTAACCACCGTGCTTCCGTTCTCGCCTCTTCTCGGAGACTCCGTAACCACGCTGGCCGACGGGAATAAAAATCCGCCCAAGATAGCCGTGATGTCCATTCCGATATCTATCGAGCCAAGCGCGTCGCCTATGTCAGTCTTGAAAAATCCGCTGACCCCGTCGCCTATCGCCGACAAAATATCCAGTTCGGACACGGTAAATTTGAAATCACCCGATTGTATGTAGACCTTTTGGCCCTTCGCGTAAATTCCTCCTATCAGGGCATACGTCGTCATATCCGTAAGCTCTATGAGTAACTCGTCGTTTAAGCTATTCTCCAAGTCAAACGACGCCTGAACCTTTAACGAAAAACTTTGATCGCCCGCGTGAGCCTCAAACCTCCCGTCAATACTGAAAACGCTTTGGTTCTTTCCACCCTCTTGCGCTTCCGCAATAGTATCCAATACCTTGTCCAAGGTTTGGTTGCCTTCCCATGTCTCGGTTTTGACTACGCCCTTGTTGTTAAGTCTTGAGCAAGAAGCGAATCCCACCGCAACCATGATGATGCTCATTACAAAAAGAATCACCTTTTTGATACTGATTTTGGTCGACATAAACAGTCCTCCTATGCGGATAATCTGAATGATAATCCTAGCTATAATAATTTTACAACAGATTCACGCAATAGTCAATACCCAATTTAAAAAAATTGAAAAATAATTTGGGAAATTTTTCCGTTTTTTGCCCATTTAGAGTATTTTTAGCTTTTTTTTCGGCGGCGGGACGTTTTTTTGCTACCTCATCCGCTTTTTATATGATATAATCATTAATATGGAAAATGCGCTCGTCGTCTACAACGGCTTTTTGAATACCGCATCGCTCCCTCCTTGCGTCCGCCTCTTTTGCGACGCCGCAAAAAAATTCGGCGTCAACCTCGCGCCCGTAAAAAATACCGAGTTTGCGGATCTTTTGACGACGGGCGGAGCCAATTCAATCGCGCGGCTCTCACCTTATAAATATAAATTCATCATCTTTTGGGACAAGGACCTCGTTCTCTGCGATACCTTGGAGAAGAACGGTTACGCCGTCCATAACGGCAGGCGCGCTATCGAAGTCTGCGACGACAAGGCGCTCACGGCTTTGGCTCTGGACGGACGCGTCAAAATGCCAAAAACCGCCGTCGCGCCAAAAACCTTTACGAACATCGGATATACCAACGCGGATTTTCTCGACTTTGTAGAAAATTTTTTGGAATTTCCCATCGTCGTCAAAGAACGCTTCGGCTCGCTGGGCGAACAGGTTTTTTTTGCCGGCGATAAAAAAACGCTGAAAAATATCGTCGCGAATATCGGCGGACGCCCCGTTTTGTTTCAGGAATTTATCAATACTTCCGAAACGCCAAAAATTATCTCCCGCTCAACGCAAAACCACGCGCTTAAACGGGTTTTTGAGGCAATAAACGAAAAAACCGACGAAAATTGCGATGATGCGCCGGGAAAAGGCGCTTTTGACATAAGGCTTTACGTAATCGGCGGAAAAGCCGAAGGCGCCGTTCTGCGCCATAACCCGGCGGACTTCCGCGCAAATTTTGCGCAAGGCTCGCATTCCTTTTTTTACGTTCCCTCTCCCGAAGAAAAGATTCTCGCCGAAACCGCGGCGAACTTGCTCGGATTGTCGTTTTGCGGCGTGGATATCGCCATGGACGCCCGCGGAGAGAGATACCTCCTCGAAGTCAACAGCAACGCGGGCTTTGTGGATTTTAACAAAACCTCCGGAATTAACATAGCCGAAAAAATCCTTTCTTTTTTGACGGCTCAAAAATAAACTCAATATAAGGAATAACCATTATCTTATTATTACAGAACAAAAAAATCGGCGGGAAAAGACTTCCCCCCGTAAAAGGGAGACCTTCTTTATGATAGATTCGCACACGCATTCCGCGCATTCGGCTGACTCCGTAATGCCCCTCTTTGACTTGATAAACACGGCTGTCGCCCTCAAACTCGATTATCTGGCCGTAACCGACCACCTCGACCGCGATTTTCTCTACTGCACAAATTCAAAACCCATAAAACAGCTCGATATCCCAAAATACGCCGAAGCTATGCGCGAAGCCAAAAAAATATACGACGGAAAAATCAAGCTGGCTTTCGGCATAGAGTGCGGCTATTCCGAAAAATCTCAAAAAATGACTTTTGACGACGTGACGCCGCTAAACACCGACGTGGTAATAAACTCCGTTCACACCGTTAAAGACGAAGATGTATACGTGCCCGCCTACTACGAAAACAAGACAAAAGACGAAGTATTCCTCCCGTATATAAACGCCGTCTTAAAAAGCCTCGATATCGCCCTGCCTTACGACATCGTCGGTCATATAGGTTATATCGCGCGAAAAGCGCCGTTCCGGTTCCTTTATGAGGATTACGACGGTCTTCTTGACGAAATCTTCAAAAAAATAATCCAAAAAGGAAAATGCGTGGAAATTAATACTCACGTAAAATTTGCAAAAGCCGACTTTTTTCCCGAATACGATTTCATCAAACGCTACCGGGAACTCGGCGGAGAACTCATAACTTTTTCGTCCGACGCCCACCAAACTTTCCGCGTCGCCGAAAAATACGACCTCGCCGCCCACGCCGTAAAGCAAGCCGGTTTCAAATACTTCGCGGCGTATATCGATCATAAACCGGAGTTTTACAAGATTTGATTCCGGATTTTAGGGACAAATTTTAAATAATTTTCCGGCGCGGCGCTTTTCGGGGCTTCGAGCGTCCCTAAAACGCAAAAAATTCTTCGGCAATTTCTTTCAGCCGTTCCGCGCTGTCCGCAAGCGTTACGCGTTCCTTTATAAGCTTAGCGTTCTTTTTTCCCTTACAATAAGCCAATATATGTTTTTTCATATTGTTTGTCACATAGCGCGGCGCATAATATTTCAAAAGAATATCGATATGCTCCGTAATATCCGCGCGTTGACATTTTACGGCGGCGTTACCCAAAATCTCTCCAAAAATATAAGGATTCCCTATAGCGCCCCTGCCTATCATGACAAAATCACAGCCGCTTATCTCCATAATGTCGGCGTAATCCCTTGCGCTTGCCACATCGCCGTTGCCTATTACCGGAATTTTTACGGCGGATTTTACTTCCCTTATGATTTCCCAATCCGCTTTGCCGTGATAATATTGTTCCCTTAGCCTCGCGTGAACCGCGACGGCGTCGCCGCCCGCCTCCTCGATTGCCAGGGCGATTTCCGGCGCGTTTACGCCGTCGAAGCCCGCGCGTATCTTAGCCGTAACGGCTTTCTTAGGCGCGCCATCCCTAACCGCGGCTATTATTTCCTTTACGCGACCTTTATCCTTGAGCAACGCGGAGCCCTCGCCGTTTTTTACAATTTTTTGTACCGGACATCCCATGTTGACGTCTATAATGTCAAATTTTTTAAGCGCCGGATTTTTCGCCGCCCTAAAAAATACATCCGGTTCTCTGCCGAACAGCTGCACCGCCGACGGATTCTCTCTCTCCGAGGTGAGCAAAAGCAACTTTGTGTTTTCGTTGTCGTACAACAACCCCTTTGCGCTGACCATTTCGGAACACGTCAGCGCCGCGCCGTGCTTTAAAGCTATGCTTCTAAAGCCCACGTCCGTATAACCCGCAAGCGGAGCCAACATCAAGTTGTTTTTTAATTCGATATTTCCTATTTTCATTATTTAATTATTCCGTTTGTTTGGCTTGAGACCAATACTTCACTTTTTCATCATACGTCAATTCAAAAAAACTCTTCCCCGCGTTTTTTGCCGCTTCATCCATAAATATAAGCCGCTTCTCAACCTTGTTTACCGCATCTTTTAACGCCGTCTCGGGCTCCACGCCGTAATGCCTCAACAAGTTTACGGTCGTAAGGAGAACGTCGCCGCCCTCGTCTTTTCTTTCGGCTCCGGAGTCCGCCGCCTTTAATTCGATTAGCTCTTCTTTTAGCTTGTCGAATATCAATTCCGCGTTCGCATATTCAAATCCGTATTTTGACGCCGCTTTCATGACCTTTTCCGCTCTCAGAAGAGCCGGGAAATTACGCGGTACGGATTTTATCTTATCGGTCAAGCCGCGGTGTTTTTTTTCTTTCGCCTTAGCCTTTTCCCACACCGAGAGCGCTTCCTTATCGTCGTTCGCCTTGTCCTCTCCGAATATATGCGTATGCCTCGTTATAAGCTTTTTACCGAGCGCCGTCAACATTTCGCTAAAAGTAAAGTCGTTTTCGTCCTCCGCGATGACCGCGTGAAACACCGCCTGCAAAAGCACGTCCCCGCTCTCCTCGACAATCATTCCGATGTCCTCGCAATCGATAGCGTCGACAAGCTCGTAAGCTTCCTCCACGGCGTTAACCGCGATACTCTTGTGCGTCTGCGCCATGTCCCATTTACAGCCGTCATTGCCGCGCAAGCGCTTCATGATGCGGTAAATATCCGACATATCGTGCACGGGATTTTTTAAAAAATCCGACGGCGGAACGATAAGCGCCGTGCGGTAATCATATACGCTCTTTTTTTGTCTGTCAATTTCAAATAAAGTCGTTTGGATTATTTCGCCGTTCGAATACATAATCGCCGCTTTCACGTCGCCGTAAACTCCGGACAATTTTAGCTTAACTTCCGCCGCAGTAAAAACGTTATCGATATCCTTTACGACAAAAAACCATCTTTTATCCGGAAAAAAGCCCTGTTCGGAAATAAGCTCGTACGCGCTTATTTCGGTATGCCCCGCCGCGCACAATCCGTCGTCGCTAACAGCCGCGGTTTTTTGAACCGCTTCTATCGCATACGCCGCGGCCGACACTCCGGCGATAAGCTCCGCTCCGTTCTTTATCAAAGCCGCGGCGGCAACGTCGTCCGTTCCGCTTCCGCCGACAAGATAAGCGACGCTTTTATATTCCGTCGCTTTTTGGGTGACAAAATCGACGACGGCTTTGTTTAATTCGTCAAAATCCGCCGCCGTTTCATATAAAAAATCCAACGCCGTATACGGCTTTTCGCTTTTTTTTACACAATCGGCGCAAGCGAGTTTTTTTGAACGCAAAACGACAAAATCGGCTTTTTGAACCGTTTCCATGCCTTTGACGGATATATCGCCGTCCTTGTATCCCAACCCAATAATTTTTATGCTCATAAGAATCCTTTAAAAGTTGCCGTCGATACCGCTATGATTTGTCCGCGCTATTTTCTTAAAATGCTTTACAACGTTTAATCGCTTTGCGGCTTCCTTTTGGGATAACGTCAAACCGCAATCAAACGATGAAATTGATAATTTTTTTCGGAATGTAAATTTCTTTTTTTATATCGGTTAAAAGCGCGGATAAAGACGGGTTACCCAGAACAGCCGCTTTGACGGCGGCTAAATCGGCGTCTTTTTCCACGATTACCGTACCTTTTAGCTTTCCGTTTATCTGAACGGGAAGTTCAAAAGCCGAGTCTTCGAGATTTTTTTCGTCATATTTCGGGTAAGCGGATTTTGCGAGTATGGTATCGTACCCCAACCGCTCGTTAAGTTCCTCCGCAAGGTGCGGAACAAAGGGATACAAAAGTAAGAGAAACGCCTTAAGTTCGCCCTTTGAGATATAGCCGTCGGAATAAATTTCGTTTATAAACGCCATCATTGCGGCGATAGCCGTATTGAATTTCATCGCTTCTATGTCCTCTCCGACTTTTTTTATAAGGCGGTTTATCAGCGTCGTATGCTTCTTTGAATAACCTTCGTTTCCGTCCGTCAAGGTAAGCAAGTTATAAACTCTGTCCAAAAAGCGCCGGCAACCGCTTATACTTGCGTTAGACCACGGCACGGGGCTTTCGTAATCGCCCATAAACATTATATATAGGCGCAGAACATCCGCGCCCGCTTCCTTTATAAGGCTGTCGGGACTGACGACGTTGCCCAACGATTTTGACATTTTTACGCCGTTTTCGCCCAAAACAAGACCTTGCGCCGTACGTTTCTTGTACGGTTCCTTAAAGGGAACCGCGCCTATGTCATACAAAAAATGATTCCAAAACCGCGAATATATCAGATGCCGCGTGACGTGTTCCATGCCGCCGTTGTACCAATCCACCGGTCCGAAGTATTTCAGTTTTTCAAAATCCGCCAAAGCCTTGTCGTTTTTTGGGTCTATATAGCGCAGATAATACCAGGACGACCCCGCCCATTGCGGCATGGTGTCGGTTTCGCGTTTTGCGGGGGCTCCGCAGACGGGGCATTTACAGTTCACGAAGCTTTCGACGTTTGCGAGAGGCGATTCGCCGTTTTCGGTCTGTTTATAGCTGTCGAGAGGCGGGAGCACGAGGGGCAGTTCGGATTCCGGAACGGGCACCGCGCCGCATTTCTCACAATACACTATAGGTATCGGCTCCCCCCAGTATCTTTGGCGGTTAAAAGCCCAATCCTTCATATTGTAATTGACCTTTACATTGCCCAGACCCTTTTCCGTAAGTCGGGCGGTTATTTTTTTTAGCGCGTCCTTCACCGAACGTCCGTTCAAAAAATCGGAATTTATCAGGACTCCGCCGTTGATATCGGTATAAGCTTCCTTAGAGATATCTCCTCCGGATATGACTTCGATTATATCGAGTCCAAATTTCTTCGCGAACTCATAGTCGCGCGTATCGTGGGCGGGAACAGCCATCACCGCGCCCGTGCCGTAATCGAGCGTGACGTAATCGGAGATAAATACGGGTATTTCTCTGCCGTTGACGGGATTTACTGCCGACACGCCGTCGAGTCGCACGCCGGTTTTGTCTTTGTTTACGCGCGTACGTTCAAATTCGTTCTTTTTCTTGGTTTCGGCGCGGTAATCCTCTATTTCCCGCATATTTCTTATATTTTTTTCATTTTCCGATATAAAGGGATGTTCGGGCGCGATTACCATAAAAGTCACGCCGAACAGAGTGTCCGCGCGCGTTGTAAAGACGCGTATTTTCGCGTCGGGAACGACTCCGCCCTTGACCTTAAAGTCTATTTCCGCGCCCTGTGATTTTCCTATCCAGTTTATCTGTTCGGTCTTTACGCGCGGCAGATAATCGACGTCGTTCAACCCGTCCAGAAGTTTTTCGGCGTAATCGCGTATTTTCAAAAACCAGACGTTTTTTTCTCTTTGGATGACGGCGGAGCCGCAACGATCGCAAACGCCGCCCTGCGACTCTTCGTTGGCGAGAATGACCTTGCATTTTTCGCAATAATTGACGTAAGCCTTGCTTTTATAGGCGAGACCGCGCTTAAATAATTGTATAAATATCCATTGCGTCCACTTATAATAATCCTTATCGGTGGTATCGACGACGCGCGAATAGTCAAAGGAATAGCCGAAGGCTTTTAACTGCCGCGTAAACGTGGCGATATTGTCGTCGGTGACGACGCGCGGGTGTTTTCCCGTCTGCATGGCATAATTCTCCGTCGGCAGCCCGAACGCGTCAAAACCTATCGGAAAGAGAACGTTAAAGCCTTCCAGACGACGTTTGCGGGCGATTATTTCTATTGAAGTAAAGGCGCGCAAATGCCCGACGTGCAAGCCGTTGCCCGACGGATACGGAAATTCTATAAGCCCGTAAAACTTCGGCTTATCGGAAAAATCCACGGCTTCGCATATTTTTTCCTTTTCCCAAACGCCCTGCCATTTTTGCTCAATCGATTTAAAATCATATTCCATAGTATAGACCTCTAATCCGTATATTTTTTTGCCGCGCTCAAAAGCTCCTCGGCGTATTTTTCCGCTTCGTCCTTTGTCGGCTTCGATACGGAAACGTATATTTTTAATTTCGGTTCGGTGCCGCTCGGCCGCACGCATACAAATCCTCCGCCCTTAAGACCGTAATATAGCATATCGGTCTTTGGAAGCGTGATATCCGAAGTTTCGCCGGAAGCGTATACGCGCTTACGGAGGAGATAATCGTCGGTAAAGTCAATCCCGCTTCCGGCTAACGTCTTTGGACTTAGAGCGCGTAAGCGGCTCATTACGTCGGACATTAGACCCATAGCGTCGGCGCCCTCATAAGCTATTGAGATGTTTTTTTCGGTAAAATATCCGAAGCTCTCGTACAAGGCGTTCAGTCTTTCGAGAATGCCCGTTCCGTTATAGCGATAGTAACAGAGCATCTCCGAAAAG
>JAISQX010000012.1 GCA_031273965.1 Clostridiales bacterium | reverse complement strand
GAAATGGTATTCGGGCGCGAGTCCGTAATATATGCCGACGACGGCGAAGCCTCTTTCGGCTATATTCGAGATTATGGCTTTTCGCGCGTCGGGCATGCCGGAGACGAATCCGCCGCCGTGAATATAAACGAAGACGGGTAGTTTTTCTTCTTCTCTGCCCTTTTTATGGCAGATATACAGATAAAGCTTTTTGTCGTCGCAGTAACGTATTTTTTTTGTGAAATTGACGTTTTTGGAGCCGCCCATGGCGTACAGAGTATACCCGAATATGTGTTCGGCAGCCACGTTATAGGCTTTTGTGTATATCAAAACGGGAGAATTTTTCATAAATACACCTCGATGACGTTATTATATTGCGGTGTGCTTTTATATTATGGTATAATAAAAGAAAAAAAATGTCAATCAAGATTGTAACTATGATATAAAAAAAATCGAAATTTAAGCGTGAATTTTTTTATGAGGGCGCTTACAAAGAGTCGCAAAGTATAGATTTCATCCGTCGACGCGTTCAGGCGGCATAAAAAGTGCGAGAAGTGCGAGAAGCGCGATAACGGCGGCGGACGGCGCTTATTGAAAACGAAATGACCAAGCCGAAAAATTTGAACGGGTTTTTGGAAAAAGCTACGGACGAAAAATCTGTAAGAAAACAATAAAAGAGGTTTAATATGGATGAAATCGAAGTACTTTACAGAGCAAAGAACTATATGGACAGTCTCGCGAACGGCATAGATCCGATAAGCGGAAAAGAAATGGCGGACGACGCGGTCTTGAATAACGTCAGGTTGTCAAGATGCTTTTTTTATGTGTCCGGCGTATTGGACAGGATTATAAAGAGCGGCGGAGAAGTCCGTCCCAAAAAGAAACGGACGGGACTTAACGAATTTGCCTTGACGGAGGAACAAAAGTCGCGCGTCGCGATATCGTCAGAGCCTATAAGCGTAACCGCCTTTACGGCTTTGCTGAACGGGGTAATAGACGTTAACGAATATAAAAAAATCACATATGCGACAATTTTTAATTATCTTTTGGGGGAGGGTTTTTTAGCGACGCAAGCCGAATATGGCGGCGAGGTTAAGGTTCCCACCGAAAAGGGCATGGCTCTCGGCATAAAACGCGTAAAACGCGAACATGAAGGCAGAACGAGATACGTAAATCTATGTGATGAAAACGCGCAGAGATACATACTTGAGCATATAAACGAAATGTAAGACTTACAGCTTGACAAAAACAGCTTTTTGTATTAAAATAGAGAGGCTTTTATGTCGTTTTATGTATAAAGGTTTGTCAAAAAAAATAAGCGGCGTCATTTTTTATAAAACGGCGTAAAATCAGAGCTTTCAAAAAAAGACTTAACGGACGGGACACATGGTAAAATTAATAGATAAGGGAATTATTTATAGCGACGGAGAAATAAGGGACGCGATCGGCGAATCAGATAAGGCGTTGTTTGAGAACACCATAACTTACGGGATATTAGACGCGCATAACATAAAAAAATCGGACGAAAAGCGCGGACAATTGAAGCTCAAATTCGATATGCTGGCGTCGCACGATATAACGTACGTCGGTATTATACAGACGGCGAAAGCCGGCGGGATAAAAGAGTTTCCGGTGCCGTATGTTCTCACAAATTGCCATAACAGCCTTTGCGCCGTTGGCGGGACTATAAACGAAGACGATCACGTATTCGGTCTTTCCGCCGCAAAAAAATACGGAGGGATATTTGTTCCGGCGCATCTTGCCGTCATACATACGTATATGCGTGAAAACATGGCGCGTTGCGGAGCGATGATACTCGGCAGCGACAGCCATACGCGCTATGGCGCGCTCGGAACGCTTGCCGTAGGCGAGGGAGGGCCGGAGCTTGCAAAACAGTTGCTTAATAAAACATATGATATAGAATATCCCAAAGTCGTCGCCATAGTGCTCGAAGGGAAACCTCGAAGGGGCGTCGGACCTCAAGACGTCGCTTTGGCTATAATAAAGGTCGTATATGACAATAAATTTGTCAATAACAAGGTGATGGAGTTTATAGGAGACGGCGTAGACGCGTTGGATATAGAATATCGTAACGGTATCGACGTAATGACGACGGAGACGACGTGCCTTGCAAGCGTATGGAAAACGGATAAAAAAGTTGAGGAATACTTTGAAACGCACGGCAATAAAGACAGATACAAGGAACTGAAGCCCAAAGGGGCGGCGTATTACGACGGGGCGGTAATTGTCCGTCTTGACAAGATTGCTCCGATGATAGCGCTTCCTTTTCACCCCAAAAACGCTTACACAATCAAAGAATTGAACGAGAACGCCCGGGATATCTTAGCCTATACGGAAAGCCAAGGGAATAAGCTTTTGGGCGCGAAATGTCCTAAGCTTAATTTGCGCGGAAAAATCGTAAAAGAAGGAATTAAGGCGGATCAGGGCATAATTGCGGGATGCGCGGGCGGAACGTACGATAATATATTCGCCGCGGCGAATATATTAAACGGTAAGGCGATAGGCAGCGATGGTTTTTCTCTTAGCGTCTATCCGTCGAGCCAGCCGATATATCTGGATTTGATGAGAAAAGGGGCTTTGGAAAAGCTTATAAGCGCGGGCGGCGTCATAAAAACGGCTTTTTGCGGACCGTGCTTCGGCGCGGGCGACGTGCCCAACAACAACGCCTTTAGCATAAGGCACACGACGAGAAATTTTGAGAGCAGAGAGGGAAGTAAACCTTCGGACGGTCAGATATCCTCCGTGGCGCTTATGGACGCGAGAAGTATTGCGGCGACGGCGGCGCGTAACGGAATATTGACGGCGGCGACGGACGTCGAGTATGATGACGGCGTTGAAAAATTTGTCTTTGACGATACGGTGTATAAGAATAGAGTCTACAACGGATACGGTTGTCCCCAAAAAGAAGAGGAGTTAATTTACGGCCCCAATATAGCCGATTGGCCAAAAATTTATCCATTAAACGATACGCTTATTTTAAAGGTCGTTTCGGTGATAAATGATTCCGTGACAACGACGGACGAGCTTATACCCTCGGGCGAGACGTCGTCTTACCGTTCAAATCCTATGAAGCTGGCTGAATTTACTTTGTCGAGAAAGGACCCCGAATATGTCGGTCGCGCAAAAGCAGTATTGTCCGACGCCGCGGCAATAAGAAGCGGCGCGGTAAAAGACGAATATGAAAAAGTTTTCGACCTTTGCGGAATAAATCACGATTTTAAAAACGTATCTTTGGGAAGCGTTATTTTTGCCAAAAAGCCCGGAGACGGAAGCGCGAGGGAGCAGGCGGCTTCCTGCCAAAGAGTACTCGGCGGCGCCGCGAATATCGCCAATTCTTACGCGACAAAACGTTATAGAAGCAACCTGATAAACTGGGGTATGCTCCCGTTGTTGTCGGACGAGGAGTATGAGACGGGCGACGTCTTAGCGCTTATCGGCATAAGAGACGCGATGAAAAACGGAGAAACCGCGTTTGCGGCTAAGCTTGTGAGAGGTAATGTCGTAAGAGATATCGTCTTAAAGACGGACGCGCTGACAAATGACGAAAGAGAGATTATTCTTAAAGGATGCCTTATCAACTATTACGCGGGGGTAAGTATTGCAAAAAGAGCATGTTTTTGTAATACTCTATTGGTTTAGGCTATATTGAATCCCGGAGGTTACATTATAAGCCGTTCGCCTGAATAATTAAATAACCGCCGAGAGAAAATTCGGCAAGGAGAAGATAAGATGATATACAATAAGCTTGCCGAGACCATGACAAGGCGCGAGATGCAGGATTTGCAGCTGGACAGATTAAAAAAAATCGTCGCATACGCTTACAAAAACGTTGAATTTTATAGAAAAAAATTTGACGCGGCGGGGTTGAAGCCGAGGGATATAAAAACGCTTAAGGATATAGAGTTGATTCCTTTTACGGTGAAGGACGATTTGCGCGACAATTACCCTTTCGGTATGTCCGCGGTGTCTATGGAAAAAATCGTCAGAGTGCACGCGTCAAGCGGTACGAGCGGCAAGCCCACGGTGGTTTTTTATACAAAGAACGACTTGGATAATTGGTCGGAATGCGTTGCGAGATTGGCTGCGGCGGCGGGATGCACGGAGAGGGATACAG
>JAISQX010000206.1 GCA_031273965.1 Clostridiales bacterium | reverse complement strand
GGAATAATGGCGTTTTCTTTGAGGTTTTTAGGTACATAACGGCGGTTTTTCGACATTTTTGTACAATAAACTTTTATATTTTATATTATTTCTCAATTTGTTAATATCGATATTTTTTTGCGGCATGTTATAATGTATGTAATGCGGCAAACGCGTTACCGAATATATATTTTTTCTTGGAGGCTTTTATGAGCAAATTAAAACTGATTATTGCTGAAGATAACAGAGATTTTGGTGAACAATTAAAGAATTTTTTACGCGGAGAAGAATATTTTGATATAAGATATGTATGTTACAACGGCGCGGAGGCTATCGCGGCGGTGGAAACGGAAATGCCGGACGTCTTACTTTTGGATTTGATTATGCCGGAAGCCGACGGGTACACGGTGTTGAACACGCTTAACCTTAGACGAATAAAACCCAATCTCGTTATAATAATATCTCAGATAAAAAGCGAAACTTTTATAGAAAAGGCTTTGCAGTTAGGCGCTAATTATTATATGCACAAGCCCGTGGCTTTCGACGCGCTAAAAGAACGCATTTTGGAATTTTCGGGGATGAACGCGCCGCAGAAAAAGCCTTATTCGCCCGAAATCGCGTCTTTGCCTAAGGAAAGGAGAACCTCGGTTGACGAAAAAATAGCAAACATTTTTATTTCCGTAGGGATTCCCGCGCATATAAAGGGATATCAGTTTTTACGCGAGGCTATCAAAATGGCGATAAATAATCCGGAAATAATAAATAATATAACAAAAAAACTGTATCCGAATATAGCCGAAAAATACGATACAAGTTCGAGTAAGGTGGAACGCGCCATACGTCACGCCATAGAAGTGGCTTGGAGCCGCGGAAAAATAGAGAACATAAATAATATTTTCGGCATAAAAATATATACGGCGAACGATAAACCTACAAACGGCGAATTCATAGCCTTGGTAGCCGATAAAATGCTTTTGGAAGGGGCGTAGGCAAAGATACGAACATATGGTAGCGCTTTCGTTACAAAGCTTCCCCGTTCCAAGGCATAAAGCAACCGGCGCGCAAGTTCCGCTTGCCGATTTTTCCGCGATATGTCGGCAAATTTACGCAATTTACCGCTTTGTTAATGTTTTACAGACCAAAGCGTTTGCGTGAGAGCGGGTATTTTGATATATTAGGGAATAATTTTTGCAAAAATTATTCCCTTTTTGAGATAGGAAATCCGACGTCGCGCGCAAATGCCGGATTATCCTATTTTTTTTCGCTTGCCGATATAAATTGTATTCCGAAAAACGGCGGAGGCGGATGAAAATATTGAAAAAACGTTTTTTTTAGGTAAGATACCGTGCGTCTAAAAAAATAATTTAGAGAAATCAAAAAAATAGCCGAAAACAGTTTGACACGGACGTATGTTTTAACTATAATTAAGGCACAAAAATTTATTGAAATAAACGACGTTGGCGGAAGTAACATTTTTAGACGGATTTGTATATTCTGTTTGTAAATTCATAATATATATATGTCAAATCCGGAATGCGAAAAAAGAAGCGTTTTGATTGAATTTTAAGGTATACATATCTTAAAGGGCGGGAACAATTCTTCCTCAAGCGCAACGAGCGTAAAAAGACCGGATTGCACATGTATGCAAAGAGAAAGCCGGAAAGTTTTTTTTCGATAAATTTTGGGAGTGTGTATGGGAAAATATAAGAAGTGCCCGCGTTGCGATTTAAACTATATTCTGGAAGAAGAGGAGTATTGTTTGGTCTGCAAAGCCGAATTGCATATCGGCGACATCAAGCTTTTGGAGGATGAGGACGACGACTTCTTGGAGTTATGTCCCGTTTGCAGAACAAATTATATCACGGAAGACGAGGATATGTGTTTGTTCTGTCGCGGCAATAAGATTAAATCGGTATTTGTAAAGGAAGAGGAAGAAAGCGACGACAATTGGAGATCTTTCCTTGACGAGGACGTGCCCGAGGAAGAGGATATACTTATACCTTTGAGCGAAATTGCGGAAGAAGAGGAGAAGTGGGAAGAGGAAGAAGAATTTGAGGACGAGGAGAACCCCTCCGACGAGGACGATTTTGATTACGATATATCTGACTTTGAGGATATCGACGACGAGAGCGACGAGGACGAAGAAGAAGACGAACCCGAAGACGAAGAATAAAGAGCGTCATAAAGGAAAGAGGCAAACGTGCTTCTTTCCTTTTTATTTTTTGATGTTTATTTTGAGGAGATATCTTTTACCGCCGATAGCAGTCTTATTATGTCGTTTTCCGTATTGTTATAACCTATGCTTGCCCGTACCGTGCCGGTTTTTAGGGTGCCAAGACGCTTATGGATAAGGGGGGCGCAATGCAGACCGGTTCGTACGGCGATATTAAATTTTTCATTTAGGATATCTCCGACGGCGGACGAGGTCATGCCGTCGATATTAAAGGAAACCACGCCGTTTAAATCGGCGGGATATGTATACGGGGTTATTCTATTTATTTCACCTAAACCGCGTATAAGCTCGTGAGTTAAGCGGCGGAGTCTTTTGCTTATCTCCGTTTGATTTTTTAGCGTCCAATTTATTCCTTCGTTCAATCCGGCGATTGCGGGCGTATTCATGGTGCCGCTCTCGTAAGCCTCGGGAGAGATAAGAGGTTGGTATACGCTGTCACTGTTTGTGCCGGTTCCGCCAAAAAGAAGGGGAGTCAGCCGTATATCCGGAGAGAACGCCAAAAATCCGGAGCCTTGCGGACCGTGTAAGCCTTTATGTCCGGGCGCGGCGAGAAGATCTATGCGCGTTTTTTCCGTTTCTATGTTTATATGTCCCAAGGCTTGCGCGCCGTCCGCAAGCAAAAGGATATCGTGCTTTGACGTTACGGAAGCGATAGCCTCCATATCGGCTTTTTCACCCGTTACGTTAGAAACGCAATTTACGCAAACCAGATAAGTATCGCGCGTTATCGAGCGCTCTATTTCCTCGGGAGTTACCGTCGTTCCGGATTCGGGTAAGACAGTTAAGCGTATTCTTTTTTGGCGTTCAAGCTCAAACAGGGGACGGAGAACGGAATTATGCTCGTTTACGGTGGTTATAACGTGACCGCCTTCTTTTATCGTGCCGAATATGGCAAGATTTAGGGCTTCCGTGCAATTCTTTGTAAAGATTATTTCGCTGCGCGGATTATTAATAAGTTCTCGGACGGACTCGCGGGCTTCGGTGACGAGCATTGCCGCGTTAACGGCGTCAATATGCGCGCCGCGTCCGGGGTTAGCGCTGTTTTTTAATTGTTTTAGTGCGGCACGAATAACCGCGGGCGGCTTAAATTTACTTGTCGCCGCATTATCGAGATATATCATAGATTTCTCCGTACGCCGTTTTAGACTTTTAGCGGCAAACTCATAGCGCGTTCGTAATTTGATTTTACGGATACGACATAAAAACACGACGCATTTTGTTTGCCGTATGTCTTGGGTTCCAATGGGGACGGCGCATTTATTTTGCACATTAAGATGTGACGAATAATATATTATAGTATATTATACGGAGGACGGCAATGGATGTTTACATTTTTGCGGTATTCGGAACACGCGAACAAACTATGAGATTTAACGCCGCATTGATAAAGAGGGGTTACGTTACGCTTGTGATAAATACCCCGAGGGAAATACGCTCCGGATGCGGCGTATCGGTGCGATTTAGCGAATATGCGATAAATTACGCCAAATACGTCGTTAGATATTACGATTTTTCATCCTTTGCGGGTTTTTATACCTATGACGGTAAGAGGTATATACCGTTTGGATAGAAGCGGTGCGGCATAGATTTTATTTGAAATGTGTCGAACGGCGTAACACTTTTTCTCCGTATTGCGTATTATTGCAATATAAAGCGGTTTTTTAAAGAATCAATTTGAAAGGACTGCGGTAATGAAAAAGGAGGTAAAAGCTATGTTTAGTAGTTACGGAGGATGCGGCTGTAATGATAACAGTTGGATTTGGATACTTATACTGCTCTTAATTTGCGGCGGCGGGAACGGCTGCAACGACAAGTTTGGCGGGAATTCTTGTGACATAATTTTCTTAATACTTATATTGAGTTGTGTCTGCGGCGGCGGACTCGGCGGACTCGGCGGCGGAGGTTGTTGCAAGTAACCGCAGTATGAATAAACGACGGCAACAATAGGAAAAAAGTAATAAAAAAACGACTGCAAACTTCTGCCGTCGTTTTTTTGTTTTTTTATCTTCTAAGTTTTTTATAGGATGTTAATTCCGCCCAAGATAAGACCCACCAGGGCGATAACCAGAGCAATCCAAAAAGAAATGTACCAAATTTTGCCTTTCGACTTGGCGAACTTGTAAGCTGCTAAAGCGACGGCGGCGAAAAGAGCGAGGTCTTTTAATAATCCGAGTATTCCCAGATTGGCAAGGTTGCCGATAAGGAATAATATCGCGGACAAGATTAGAGCGACGTACGCCGACCATTTTATGATATCGTTAGCGGTTATGGTTGATTTTTTGTTTGCCATTTTATTTTTCTCCTCCTATTAGTATTTTTTCATATTATACACTATATTATATCAAAACGCAAGCGATTTAATGACTTTGATATCGCTGTGCGTTAAGTCGCCGGATTCGATGCACAAAAACCGTAATAGGGATAAAAAAGAGAAGAAAAAAATGGAGTTACGGCAAGCATATATTCGTGTACACCCTCAAGTCGCGGGAAGTTATCGGGTAATGACGTTGCCCGTATAATAAAGGTTTTGAAAGGACTTGTAGAGAAATTTTAACAAAATTTCCCATTAAGATATTAAATTCCTTGTAAAAAACTTTTACTTTTTTTGTGTTTCATAGTATAATTTATAGGAAGAGATTTTTGACTTGTCAAAAATCGGAAGCATAAATGCTTCTACGCGCGAACAAGTACGCGCTATTTCATATAAATTTGATTCGTCGTCGCCTCGGTCATGGACAAGCGAGCTTGTCCGCGCCACTCGGCTTCCTAGAATATAATTTGCAGGAAGAGAGTTTTGCACTTCAAAAAAGGTGGGGATATTCACATGAAAAAAACCGAAAAATTTTATATAACTACGCCCATTTACTTTCCAAGCGGGAGCTGGCACATCGGAACATGCTATACGACGGTAATGTGCGATTGTTTGGCGCGCTTTAAAAGAATGCAGGGATACGACGTGTTTTACTTGACGGGCACCGACGAGCACGGTCAAAAAATCGAGACTAACGCAAAAAATGCCGGAGTTTCACCGAAAGAATACGTGGACGAAAAAGTCGCCAAGCTAAGAGAGCTTTGGAAGCTTCTCGATATTTCTTACGATAAATTTATCAGAACGACGGACGAGGAACATGTAAAAGCCGTTCAAAATATTTTTACGAAATTGTACGAGCGGGGCGATATTTATCTCAGCGAGTACGAGGGGCATTATTGCGTGCCCTGCGAATCCTTTTGGACGGAAGCGCAATTAAAGGACGGCAAGTGTCCCGATTGCGGCAGGGACGTCAAGCTTATGAAGGAAGAGAGTTATTTTTTTCGTCTGTCAAAGTACGGGGATAGGATTTTGAAGCTTTATGAGGAACGTCCCGAATTTTTGGAGCCGAAGAGCCGCCAAAACGAGATGATTAATAATTTTTTGAAACCCGGTTTAAACGACCTTTGCGTCAGCCGCACGTCCTTAAAATGGGGCATACCCGTGCCGTTCAACCCAAAGCACGTAATATACGTGTGGATGGACGCCTTGACAAATTATATCACGGCGCTTGGGTACGGATCGGACGATCAGAGTCTTTTTGATCGGTTTTGGCCGGCGGATATTCACATGATGGGCAAGGAAATAGTACGGTTCCACTCCGTCATATGGCCGGCATTTCTGATGGCGTTGGATATCCCCATACCAAAAAAAGTTTACGGGCATGGGTGGATGACTTTTTTTGGCGATAAAATAAGCAAGAGTAAGGGAAACACGGTCGATCCCGTGACGCTTTCGGCGCGTTACGGCGTGGACGCGGTCAGGTACTATCTCTTGCGTGAAATACCGTTCGGACAAGACGGAAACTATACAAATCAGATTTTTTTGAGCAGAATCAATACCGATTTGGCCAATGATTTGGGAAATCTTGTCAGCCGCACGACGGCTATGATAGGGCAGTACAACGGCGGAGTTTTGCCGAAGAGCAGCGGTATAGATCCGCGCGATGAAGAGCTTATAGACAAAGCGGAAAGGTTGCTTGAGCGCGTCACGGAATTTACGGACAAGCTTTTGGTTCCCGACGCGCTTAACGAAATCATAAAGCTTGCCCAAAGTTGCAATAAATATATAGATATCAATGCGCCGTGGATTTTGAACAAGAATAACGACAAACAAAGACTGAATGCCGTTTTATATAACCTTGCGGAGACGATAAGAATAGCCGCCGTGACTCTCGCCCCGTTTCTTCCCGATACGGCGAAAAAAATCCTCGAAGCATTTTCCGTGGAAGCGGGCTTAAATAGCTTTGAGAGCGTAAAGAAATTCGGCGGACTCAAAGGCGGAGAAACAGTGGCAAAAATTCCGCCCCTCTTTCCGCGCATAGACATAGCCAAGGAATTGCAATACTTTGAAGACGAAGCGATAAAAAAAGAGGAGGTCGATGCCGTGAATCCCGAAAATATCAATAATCAATCCTCACAAGCGTCCGCGAATACCGACGTCGATATGATAAGCATAGAAGACTTCGCAAAAATCAGGCTAAGGACGGCAAGGGTAACCGCTTGCGAGAAGGTGGAAAAATCCGACAAGCTTCTCAAATTGACGGTACAATGCGGCGGCGAAACAAGGACTATAGTCAGCGGCATAGCGCATAAATACGCGGCGACGGAAATGGTCGGAAAAAACGTCATAATCGTCGCGAACCTCAAGCCCGCCAAGCTAAAAGGCATACTCTCCGAAGGAATGATACTCTGCGCCGAGGACGAAGCGCATAACCTCTCAATCGCTATGCCGGAGGATAAGGAGTTTCCAAGCGGAAGCACCGTCAGGTAGAGATGTTTCGGGGAGAAACTTTTTTCAAAAAGTATTCCCCATAATTACTTTTATAATTATAATTGAGCTTTTATTAAAAGCCGAAAAAAAAGGCATAATAATATCCTGAAACGTGATACGATAAAAAAATTATACACGGAAGGAGCCGATAACGGCGAAAAGGTGACGCTTGCCGGCTGGGTGCGGTCTATAAGGGGGGCTAAGGCGTTCGGATTTATCGAGCTTAACGACGGCTCTTATTTTAAAAATTGCCAGATAGTTTTCGACGGCGCTTTGAAAAATTTTGACGTTATAGAGAAGCAAAGTATAGGCGCGGCGCTAACCGTATACGGGCGTATAGTTTTGACGCCCGGGAATAGGCAACCGTTTGAAATAGCGGCGGAACGGATTGAGATAGAGGGCGCTTCCGAACCGGAGTATCCCATCCAAAAAAAGAAGCATTCATTTGAATTTTTGAGAGAAAAAGCATATTTAAGACCGAGGACAAATACTTTCGGCGCGGTATTCAGAATCAGAAGCGAAGCGGCTTTTGCCATACATTCTTTCTTTAACGGACGCGGCTTCGTATACGTTCACACCCCGATTATTACGGCGAGCGACTGCGAGGGGGCGGGCGCTATGTTTAAGGTGACGACGCTTGACCTCGACAACGTTCAAAAGAAAGACGGAGAAGTAAATTTTGACGAGGACTTTTTTGGAAAAGCCGCAAACCTCACGGTCAGCGGACAGTTATACGGCGAAACATACGCTATGGCTTATTCAAACGTCTATACCTTCGGTCCGACGTTCCGCGCGGAAATATCCAATACGGCGCGTCACGCCGCGGAATTTTGGATGATAGAGCCGGAGATTGCCTTTGCGGATTTGAACGACGATATGAGACTTGCGGAGGATATGGTCAAGCATATAATAACGCATGTTGAAAAAAACTGCGCAAACGAACTTGAGTTTTTGAACGCGAACGTCGACAACGGACTTATAGAAAGATTGAATAACATAAAAAGCAATGAGTTTGTGCGTTTGACTTATACCGAAGCCGTCGATATATTAAAAAATAGCCGAAAAGCCTTCGAATACCCCGTCAAATGGGGGCTGGATTTGCAGTCCGAGCACGAAAGATATCTTACGGAAGAGGTTTTTAAAAAGCCGGTGTTTCTCACCGATTATCCCAAGGAAATTAAGGCGTTTTATATGCGTTTAAACGACGACAAAAAAACCGTTGCGGCGGCGGATTTGCTTGTCGCGGGCATAGGTGAGTTAATAGGCGGAAGCCAGAGAGAAGAGCGCGCGGAGATTTTAAAAGAGAGAATGGGCGAGCTTAAACTCAAAGAAGAGGATTATTGGTGGTACTTAGACTTGAGGCGGTACGGCGGATGTAAGCACGCCGGTTTTGGATTGGGCTTTGAAAGAATGGTCATGCTGCTTACGGGCGTTACAAATATCAGAGACGTTATCCCGTATCCGCGGACATACGGCAACTTAAGCTATTAGGGTGCGTTATCGTTCTCAAAAAGATGAATGCGCGGGGCGCGCAAACGAAAATGCAATATTAAACGGAAAGCCCCGATAACGGCGGAATCGCGATAACAATGAATCATGAGCGGAAGCATACGGCATAAGCGTCGAAAGGCGCGGTCTAAAGAATAGATAACAATAAATCATAAACGGCAGCATGCGCGAATATTGATTTGTGCGAGCGGGTCATAAAAGTTTTGAAAGGTTTTTTGTGGAAGATTTTTAAAAAATATTTTCTATAAAGGTTTTAAGAATTTTATTTTTTCGGAGGGAAAAACATTGAAAACGGCAATTTACGGAGCCGGAGCTATAGGCACGGCTCTTGGCGCATATATAACGAAAGCGGGGCAGGCAGTCGACCTTATCAGCCGGAACAAAGCGCACGTCGGCGCGCTAAAAGAAAAGGGAGCGCGCATTACGGGAACCGTCGAGCTTATAGTACCGGTAAACGCCCTTACGCCCGATGAGCTAAAAGAAAAGTACGATATAATATTTTTGGCGACAAAGCAGCTTGAGAACAAAAAGGTTGTCGGAGAGCTTATCCCATATCTTAGCGACGGGGGCGTCGTATGCACGTTGCAAAACGGGCTTCCGGAGCTTTCCGTGGCGGGCGTTATCGGGAGAGACAGGACGTTCGGATGCGCCATTGCCTGGGGCGCGGAGATTATTGAGCCGGGCGTTTGTAAACTGACGTCCGAGCCGGAGGCGCTAACCTTCGGCATAGGCGCCGCGAGCGGCAAATCGGGCGGAAGGCTTGACGACATAGCAAAAATTTTGGAGCTTATGGGCGAGGTCAAAATCGAAGAAAACTTCATGGGCGCGAGATGGTCTAAGCTCCTTGTAAACAGCGCTTTCAGCGGCATGTCCGCCGTTCTCGGAAGTACGTTCGGAGAGGCGGCAAAGGATAAGAGAAGCCGCGTCGTTATTCAAAAAATTATTAAGGAATGCGTCGACATCGCAAAGGCTGCAAATATAAGGATAGAACCGATTCAGGGAAAAGATGTGGTTAAGCTTTTGGATTATGACAACAAGCTTAAACAAAAAATATCCTTCATGATAATCCCGCTTGCCATAAAAAAACATGCCGCGCTTAGGGCGAGCATGCTTCAGGATATAGAAAAAGGCAAAAAATGCGAAATAGAAGCTATCAACGGAGTGGTGTCCGATTATGGAAAAACCGTGGGCGTTCCGACGCCGTTTAACGACAAGACCGTCGAGATAATAAAAGGTATAGAAGCGGGGAAATATAAGCCATCATGGGAAAATTTAAGCTTATACGGCGAGTGTTTTTAAACAGTCGCGACGAAAGTTTTAGGGGGAAATTTTTAAGAATTTCCCCCTAAAACTTTTTTAAAGCAGTCCCTAAAAAGCTTTTTAAAAGTCCTTTAAATTTTGAGGTTTTTCACTTTAGCGCCGAGGCGCTTTTGTCCGCTTCGTTGCAATTCGTTACGGGCTTGTGCGGTGCGCAGCCGACCGAAGCGTTATCGTTGAAACAAACGGCGGTTTCGTATATGAAAAGCAAAAAACGCGGCTTAACGGCGGGTTCGGGCTAAAAGACAAAAATTTACTTTACTTTTTTTTTAATATGAAGTAAAATATAAGGAAAACATATTATTATTCATTTATAAAATGGATAGAATCGTAATTTGAAGACTTTTGACGGTTTAATACCGTCGATAAGCGGGTTTTGTGGTAATATCCGCGAGGAAAGTTTTCCGTTTTCGATGAAGGTGTAAAGAATGGGATTTATGAGTAGATTATTTCCGTCGGAAAACGACAGGAATGTAAAAAAATTGAGAAAGATTGCCGATACGGTGGAAGTCCTTCAGGATGATTTTAAAAAAATGACGGACGACGAGCTTGTAGGAATGACGGATAAGCTCAAAGAGCGTCTTAAAAACGGAGAAACATTAGACGATATTTTACCCGAAGCCTTTGCGACGGTCAGAGAAGCGAGCGACAGAGTTTTGAAGATGCGGCATTTTTACGTTCAGCTTTTGGGCGGTATCGCGCTTCATCAGGGCAGAATAGCCGAAATGAAAACCGGCGAGGGAAAAACGCTTGTCGCCACTTTGCCGACGTATTTGAACGCGCTTGAGGGGAAGGGGTTGCACGTCGTTACGGTAAACGACTATTTGGCTAAGCGCGACGCCGAATGGATGGGTAAGATATTCAGGTTTTTGGGGCTTACCGTCGGGGTCGTCGTTCCGGGTATGACTCCGGAAGAAAAAAGAGCGGCATACGCTTGCGATATAATTTACGCCACAAACAACGAGCTTGGCTTTGACTATTTGCGTGACAATATGGCGATAAGAAAAGAGGACAAGGTTCAGAGGCCGTTGACGTTCGCTATAATCGACGAGGTGGACAGTATTCTTATAGACGAGGCGCGCACGCCGCTTATCATATCGGGAAGAGGATCAAAATCCAGCGATTTATATGTATCGGCGAACGGATTTGCAAAGACCGTCGATAAGGAAAACGACATAATAATCGAAGAAAAGGAAAAAACCGTCAGATTGAGCGAAAGCGGTATCGAAAGAGCGGAGAAGTATTTTCGTATCGAAAATCTCGCCGACCTTGACAATTCGGAGCTAAATCATCATATAAACAACGCGTTAAAGGCGAATTTTATTATGAAGCGCGACAGCGATTATATCATTGTCGACGGGGAAATAATAATTGTCGACGAGTTTACCGGACGGCAGATGATAGGCAGGCGTTACAGCGACGGCTTGCACCAAGCCATTGAAGCGAAGGAAAACGTCGCGATAAGGAATGAAAATAAGACGCTTGCGACTATTACGTTTCAGAATTATTTCCGTCTTTACAGGAAACTCAGCGGTATGACCGGTACGGCAAAGACGGAGGATATAGAATTTAAGGGAATATATAAATTGGACGTCGTCGTGCTTCCGACAAATATTCCCATGCAGAGAATAGACGAGAACGACAAACTCTATACCACGCATAACGGCAAAATAAACGCCATAGTCGCGGATGTGGAGGATTGCTATAAGCGCGGACAGCCCGTGCTGGCCGGAACGGTTTCGGTAGAGAAATCGGAGGAGTTAAGCCGCGCGCTCAAAGCTAAGAGAATACCGCATAACGTATTGAACGCTAAGAATCATCAGATGGAAGCCGAGATAGTCGCGCAAGCGGGTAAAATAAAGCAAGTGACTATCGCCACAAATATGGCGGGGCGCGGAACCGATATCATGTTGGGAGGCAACCCCGAATATCTTGCCAAACAGAGAATGGAGAAGGACGGATATAAGCACGAAACGATTACGGCGGCGACGTCGTACGCAAAATTATCCGATCCAGAGATTCAAAAAGCAAGAGCCGAGTACGAGCGGCTTTACGGCGCGTTCCATGCCGAAACGACAAAAGAAAAGGAAGAGGTCAAAGCAGTCGGCGGCTTACGCATTATAGGCACCGAAAGGCATGACAGTCGACGTATAGACAACCAGCTAAGAGGGCGAAGCGGGCGTCAGGGAGATCCGGGAAGCTCCGTGTTTTATCTGTCCTTGGACGACGATATCGCCAGAGTATTCGGAAGCGACAGATTAAAAGCCGTTACATCGACTTTGAACGTTGAGGAAAATATGCCCATAGCGAATACGATAATAACAAAGCAGATTGAGCGCGCTCAAAAAATGATAGAGGATAGGCATTATTCGGCGAGAAAACGCGTCTTGAGTTTTGACGACGTTATGAATAAGCAAAGAGAAATAATGTACGCCGAGAGAAATAAGGTTTTGACAGGCGAAGACATACACGAGCAGATTACCGGAATGATACCCGCGGTTGCAGAGGGGATTGTACGCGCGTACGCCGACTTTGACAAGGACATAACCACGTGGGATTACGAGGCGTTTAACTATGAATTGGAACGGGTGCTTTTGCCGACGGGAACAAATATTATAACCCAGGATTTGGCGGGACAGTTTGATTTTAGCGAAATGACGGAAACCGTGGCAAAAAAAGCGGTTGAAACCTATGAGGCGAGAGCCAAAGAGATAAAAGACGGTGGCATTGATTTTTCGGAAATAGAGAGGATAGTGCTTTTAAAATATGTCGATATGAAATGGACGGATCATATAGACTCCATGGATGTATTGAGAAAAGGAATAGGTCTTCGCGCATACGGACAGACCGACCCCGTCGTAGCCTATACAAAGGAAGGCTATGAGATGTTTAACGAAATGAACGACAGCATACGCTTCAATACCGTAAATATGCTTATGAAGGGAAGGTTTGAAGTAAACATACGCAG
>JAISQX010000191.1 GCA_031273965.1 Clostridiales bacterium | reverse complement strand
GTTTTTGAAGCTTCTCTCGCTTTTAACAGCATATTCTTTGCGTAGCAGTTATCGTTTTTGAGCTTATAACCTTCCAAAAAGTTATAAGGGATATTTTGAGCGTCCAAAAAGCCGGTAAAACCGACGACGTTCATAGGATTAATTTTTGAACTGCCCGTGCCCTGATATCTCGGATATTTTGCTAAGGCTCCGACTATAAGGCAATCCTTTAATTCGTCTTTTGAAACGGGTAAGAGGGAATCCTCATTTTTAAGAAGAACCGCTCCGTCGGCGGCTATGCGCCTGGTGAGGTCATGATTGGCTTGAAAATCAGCTTTATAATCCTGTATCTCGTTCTTTTTGCAATTAAAGGCAAATTTTATAAGTCTTTTGACTATGACGTCTAACTTTGCCTCGTCCAGCTCGCCGGATTTCACCGCGTTAATTATGTTCTTATTGTCGGCAAGCGACATGGGCATTTGCAAATCAAGACCGGCCTCCACACTTTTTACGCGTTCGGCTACCGCGCCCCAATCGCTCATTACCAGACCTTTGAAGCCCCATTCGTCGCGCAAGATATCCGTCAATACCTTTTTATTGTGATGAACGTACGTTCCGTTCAGACTGTTATAAGAGCACATGATTGTGGTTGGCTGCGCTTCTTTCACGATTTTTTCGAATGCCGACAGATATATTTCGCGCAAGGCGCGTTCGTCGACTTCCGCGTCTATCGTGAGTCTTAGATGCTCTTGATTGTTTGCGCAATAGTGCTTAAGCGAAGTTCCGACGCCGTTTTCTTGAACGCCGTTTACAAAAGCCGCGCCGATTTCTCCCGCCAAATGCGGGTCTTCGGAATAGTATTCAAAATTTCTTCCGCAAAGGGGAGAACGCTTGATATTTACGCCCGGACCCAAAACGGTCGTAACGCCGAAATGTTTGGCTTCTTCGGCTACGGCGTGCCCCATTTCATAGGCAAGCCCGCGGTTCCATGAGTTTGCAACCGTGACCGCGGTAGGAAAGCATGTGGCTTTGTGGCTTTCTTGCATGACGTTGTTGCGTTTTGTTTCGTCTACCTTTCTTATACCGTGAGGTCCGTCGGTCATCATCACCGAAGGGATGCCAAGTCTGTCTATTTCTTCGGTTGTCCAAAAACCTTTGCCTGAAGCCAAAGACGCCTTCTCTTCGAGGGTCATTTGCGCGACTAAGCCGTCTATGTATGCGTCGTCAGTGTTGTATTGGTCGATTATTTCATTGTCGGTTGACATAAAATATTAAGCTCCTTATATTTTATACATATATTATATAGCATTTAAGAGAATATGTCAATGCCGTTTTCAAAAAAATTATATATTCGCTTAAATTTCTATCGAATAATCATTGAAAATTATGCGAATATATGATAAAATAGTTACAAACAAAAAGGAGAGATAAAAAATTATGTTTGAAGAGATAAAAAATACGATATCAAAGCAATTTAAAATTGATGCCTCTAAGCTTACGCGCGCCACAAATATCTTGACCGATCTCGGCGCCGATTCTCTTGACCTTGTCGACTTGCTTATGAAATTAGAAGAAAAATACGGCGTTACCATAAAGGACAACGAACTCGAAAAGCTTAAGACCATAGGCGATATAGAGAATTATTTTTCCGGTAAATAAAAACGAATAAAGCACATCCGCCGCCGCGAAGTATTTAAGCGGCGGTTTTTTTTAATTGCGCCGCTTGCCGACGCAAGGGGAGAAATTCGGCGATTGCGGCGTATGAGGAGAACTATAAAGCGCGGTTTTCGGCAATCCTAAGTAAAATAACGGATAGTTATTCAAAAAAAGTTTTCATGAGTTTGCCACGTTTTTTTTTGAACGTGCGCGGTAAAAAGCGTTTTACAAATAATTGATTTGGTAGTATAATTTAATTATCAAAAAGTTCCGTCGGGAGAGGTATTTTGTATTCTTTTTTTAGTTATGTAAAACTTTATAAAAAATACTTTATTTTGGGTTCGTTTTTTAAGATGATTGAGGCGAGCGTGGAACTTTTTATACCTTTTGTCATGGCTTCGGTATTGAGCGGAAACGATAAGCAGTTTTATACAAGAATGACCCTTATCATGCTGGCGATAGTCGTTTTAGGCTCTGCGCTCGCGACCCTCGGACAATATTTTTCGGCGCGCGCGGCGGCGGCGGTTTCGCATAAAATGAGAGAGGATATTTACGAAAAGATAAATAGCTTGGAATTTTACGATATAGATAAAATCGGGACGGCTTCGCTTATAAACCGCCTCACCGCCGACGTAAACTCTATACAAAACGCCGTATTGATATTTGTCAGAATAGCTTTGCGCGCTCCGTTTCTCATAGCGGGAAGCATATTGTTCGCCATGCTTATAGACGGCGGAATAGCCTTGATAATAGTGGCGTGCCTGCCGTTTCTTGCGGCTTCGTTCTATATAATAACCAAACGGCTTGTTCCGAAATATACGGAAATTCAAAAAATTCTTGATGCCGTGACATTGGAAACAAAAGAGGATTTGGAGGGGATAAGGGTCGTAAGGGCGTTTAATAAACGCGAAAGAGAAATAACCGAGTTCAAAGGATACACCCAAAAACACGCGTCAATGTCCGTTCAGGCGGGCAAAATGTCCGCGGGGTTAGGGCCTATTAACACATTTATAATCAACGTCGGAGTCATAGCTATCGTATATTTTGTAGGAATGGCGGTAAATGCGACGCCTCCGCGCTTTGAGGTGGCGAACATCTCGGCGTTTATAACATATATGGTGCAGATAGTTACGGCGCTAAATATGATAACCACATTGACTCTAAACATAGTAAAAGCGGCGGCAAGCAACAAAAGAGTAAAGGAAATCTTTTATACCTCGACAAGCTTGGCGAAGGAAGAAGGAAGTATTCCAAAAAGCGGACGTTTCAATAGTATTTTAGAGTATAAAAACGTTTCCTTCGGATACGATAAGGACGGCGCCGTGCTAAAGGACGTGTCGTTTAGCCTAAAATGCGGTGAAACTCTCGGTATAATCGGCGGAACCGGATCGGGAAAAACCACCTTGATAAATCTTATTCCGCGGTTTTATGACGTTAAAAGTGGAAAAATAATCTATAAAGGCGTGGACATACACAAATATCCCGTTAGCGCGTTAAGAAAAGAGATAACCGTTATCGCCCAAGAAGCCGCTATATTCTCTGGGTCGGTTAAAGAAAATATTCGCTTCGGTTCTTCCGCTTCGGATGAGGATGTGATACGGGCGGCAAAAATTGCGCAGGCGCACGACTTCATAGAAAACATACCGGGCGGTTACGACGGGACAATAGAACAGAACGGAAGGAACCTTTCCGGAGGACAGAAGCAAAGACTTTCCATCGCCAGAGGGATAGCGCGAAATTCCGAGATAATAATATTCGACGATTCGTTTAGCGCTCTTGACTATATCACCGAATCAAAATTGAGGGAGGCTCTTACGGAGCTTAAATCGACTAAAATAATTATATCTCAACGCGCGTCTTCAATCGTGTACGCGGACAAAATACTCGTGCTTTACAAAGGCGAAGTCGCGGGAGCGGGAACGCATAAGGAATTGCTTGAGTCCTGCCGCGTATATAAAGACATATACGATTCGCAAAATATTTAGGACGCGCGTATATTGCGCTCTAAGCCGCCTAAAAAAAAGAGGGACGTCATGAAAAAAAATCAAGACAATAATTCGTCGTTAAAGGTTTTTTTACGCCTTTTGTCTTATTCATATAAGTTCAAAGCGCTGTTTTTTTGGGCTGTAATTTTTTCTCTCATATCAGTTATTTTTTCAGTCATAGGTCCTCTTATAGTTTCCGACGCCGTTAAATTTATGACAGGCGACAACTTTTTATTGAGCGGACTTCTCGTCTATGTCAAAAGACTTGCCGTCATTTATCTTTTTGCCGCGGCGTTTAATTACGCGTACGGATTGCTTACCAATATTCTCACTCAAAATACGATACGCAACATAAGGGACGAGCTTTTTACAAAGCTGTCAAAAATGCCCGTAAAATTTTTAGACCAAAATAAAACGGGAGTGCTCATAGGCAACATAATAAACGATGTGGAAACCGTGGGCGAGGGCATGATAAGCAATATAACATTGCTTTTTATGTGTTCGGCGACCGTTTGCGTTACGTTGGTGTCTATGTTTATACTGGATCCGATTATAGCGCTTATCGTCGTTTGTCTTACGCCGCTGGCGCTTCTTACGGCATACTCGCTGTCCAAGCTTAGCAAACGATATTTTTCGCAGACTCAAAAAAATTTGGGGCTTTTGAACGCCGTATCAAATGAAATGATATCGGGGCAAAAAATCGTAAAAGCGTATTTATACGAGGAGACGGCAAAAAGAAAATTTGCCGAAACAAACGACGCATTGTACTCGACGAGTGTAAAATCGCAGTTTTTATCCTCTATGGTCAATCCGCTTGTTAGATATATAGGGTTATTCACATATATATCCGTGGGCATTTTTTGTGTGTTTTTCAGCGTACCGATAAACATAACCACGGCATTTTTGATGTATTCAAACCAATACGCGCGCCCGTTTACCGACATTACGTCGGTAATCACTCAGTTACAATCGGCAATAGCGGCGGCGGAGAGGATTTTTTCCGTTCTGAACGAAAAAGAGGACACGGAAGATAGGGAAAACGCCGTCACTCTAAACAATTTCCGCGGCGACGTGGTTTTTGACAATGTTGATTTTTCTTACTCGGAGGATAAGCCGCTTATAAAAGGCTTTTCGCTTTCCGTGTCAAAAGGACAAAAAATAGCTATAGTCGGTCCGACGGGCAGCGGAAAAACTACGCTTGTAAATCTTCTCATGCGTTTTTACGACGTCGACGGCGGAGCTATATTCTTGGACGGGTATAATGTCAAGGATATAAAACGAGAGTCGCTGCATCGCGCGTTCGGCATGGTATTGCAGGACGCTTACCTCTTTACCGGCACGATAAAGGAAAATATCGCATACGGAAAAGAAGGGGCTACCGAAGAGGAAATAATAGAAGCCGCAAAAAATGCGGATTGCTACGATTTTGTCACAAATTTAAAGGACGGGTTCGACACGATAATTTCCGACGGTCTGATGAATATATCCAAAGGGCAAAAACAACTGATTTTTATAGCGCGCATAATGCTCAATATACCGCCGCTTTTGATACTTGACGAGGCGACAAGCAGTATCGATACGTATATAGAAATGCGTATAAAAAACGTTTTTGACAGTATGATGAAAGGAAGGACGTCTTTTGTTGTCGCGCATAGGCTTTCGACAATACTCAACGCCGACCTTATATTGGTTATGAATAACGGAAACGTCATAGAAAAAGGCTCGCACAAAGAGCTAATGGACAAAAACGGTTTTTACCGTAAGCTATATGACAGTCAATATTCCGTCAGCGCAAATCAACAGTAAAGAGGAACAGATTGACACAAGTATAGAAAACGGCGCCTTTTGTATCCGCTTAGTACTCGTAATCCGCTCGCTTTAATTTATGCCGACACTATAAAAGGGTTTTTAAATGTCTTATTGCATTTACTTTGACACCGAGACAACCTCGTTAATCCCCGGTCAAATATGCCAGCTGTCGTATATCATCGACGGCGGCGGCGCTTTGGTTGCAAAGAATTTTTTCTTTACCGTGGACTCTATGGACCCCGGCTCTCAAAGGATACACAAACTCAGTCTATCTAAGTTGAGTGAATTATCCCAAGGACGTAGGTTTATCGACGACGCGGACGAGATACATACGGATTTCTCCGGGGCAAGGATGATTATAGCGCACAATTTTAGATTTGACTATAAATTTATGGCGAAAGAATTTGAGAGAATAGAAAATCCTTTCCGATATAAAAACAGCTTTTGCACTATGAAACATTTTATTCCGCATTGCAAGCTGGGCGGAACGGGGCGCAATATGTATAAATATCCCAAATTGTCCGAATTAGGCGAGCATTTCGGTATAAAAGAGGACGAGGCAATCGGAGCGGCGGCGGATATTTTTTTGATAGATAGCGGCGAATTGCATGACGCTAGGTATGATACGGCGCTACTGTACATTTGTGTAAAAAAAGCCTTAAACGACGCTCTTGAGAGCGAACGCGACAAGAAGCTTTTGGACAAATTCACAACTTGATTCGCTTTGAGGCTGCGGAATAATTAACCGCAACATTGTTGCTTTATTTTTTGCGGCATCCTTTTGGTTAAATTCTGTCTTTTGCGCCTTTTAACGTAGCTCCGCTACGCCCTAAGGCACAAAAAGGCGAAAATTTATCTCAAAAGACCGCTCGCAAAAACCTCAAATTAATTATTCCGCAGCCTCTTTGTTAAAATATATCGGTCGTAAATATAGTTTTAATAAAACCTATGAAAAATGAAGACCTGTAAAGCCGCGATATAAAACGGCAAAACCATAAAAAAATAAAAGGATATAATATGGATTTTCAAAACACGCTTATAAACGTTCTCGTATTGATGGCGCTTGCGGTTCCCGGGTATATTTTAAAAAAGACGGGGAAGTTAAAGAATGAAGCCTCAAAGTATCTTGTCAACATCATATTTTATGTCTGCCAACCGATGATAGTTATTTCCTCGTTTCAAAAAACGGGATACGGTCGGGAAATGCTCTTAAACATGCTTTATTCTTTCGTTATAGGAGTCGTGGGTATAACGGTCGTCGGTATGACGGCGCTTTTTTTGACGAATAAATTTTGTAAGGACGGCAAAGGCAAGATAATTTCTTTTGCCACGGCTTTTGGAAACGTGGCTTTTATGGGCATTCCCGTTATAAGTATGCTCTTGCCGAACAATCCG
>JAISQX010000140.1 GCA_031273965.1 Clostridiales bacterium | reverse complement strand
ATGACTTCTTTTGCGCTTGTGGTGCCGTTTGTCCAGACCTCTATCGTCAATCTGTCATAGTCGATGCTCTGCTCTACACGGGTATTCTCCACCGTATAGTTCACTTTTTCCACGGGCGTATAGATAGAATCTATCGCAATATAGCCTATGGGCGCGTTTTTGTCTTTGTTATTCACCGCGCTTACATAACCTCTACCGTTTCCTATCGTTATGGTCATATCGATCTTTGCATTGTCGCTGAGCGTACATATATACAAATCGGGGTTCAATATCCTAACTTCCGGATTTTCGTCGATATCCGAAGCGTATACCGCGCCTTCGCTGCTCTTGTTGAGCGTTAAGGTTTTTTTGACGGAATCGCCGCCCTGACATTTAAGCGCAAGCCCTTTGATGTTTAAAATAACCTCGGAAACATCCTCTCTGACCCCCGGTATAGTCGAAAACTCATGTTTGACGCCTTCGATTTTTATTCCCTGCGCCGCGGTTCCGGGAAGCGCGGACAGTAAAATTCGTCTCAAACTGTTACCAAGAGTAGTACCGAAGCCGCGCTCAAGAGGTTCGACGACAAATTTTGCATAAGACTTGTCGCCGCCTTCCTCAAATATTATTTTTGGTTTAATCATTTCCATATAAACATTGTCCTCCAATTATAAATAAATCGTAAAAGATTTACTTCGAGTACAATTCGACAATCAAGTGATCGGCGATTGTGAAATCGATATCCTCTCTTTGCGGAAGCGCAACAACGTTGCCCTTTAATCCTTCGTTATCAAATGTAAGCCATTTCGGCAGATTCACCGACCTTCCCGCTTTTACATCCGCAAAAATTGCCTTATCTTTCTTGTTTTCCTTGACGGAAATGACGTCGCCCGCCTTTACCAAATATGAGGGTATATTCACGTTCATGTCGTTTACGCACACGAGACCGTGATTGACTATTTGACGCGCCTGCGCTCTGGACATGCCTAAGCCGAGTCTGTAAACCACATTGTCAAGTCTTCTCTCTATGAGAATAAGCATATTTTCACCCGTCATGCCGCGCATTCTGTCGGCCTTTTCGTAATAAAGCTTAAATTGCTTTTCTAATATGCCGTAAACTCTTTTGGTCTTTTGCTTCTCTCTCAACTGTAACGAATATTCCGAATTTTTCTTTCTCGACGCGCCGTGCTGTCCCGGAGGAGTCATCCTGTGAGTATACGCGCACTTCGCGGAATAACATCTGTCGCCTTTCAAAAAGAGCTTTGCTCCCTCTCGTCTGCAAAGGCGGCAAACCGAACCTGTATATCTAGCCATAATTTAAATACCTCCTATAACCTTCTGCGTTTCGGCGGGCGGCAACCGTTGTGCGGAATCGGCGAAACGTCTTTTATGAGCGTAACCTCAAAGTCATATGTCTGAAGAGCGCGGATAGCCGCTTCTCTGCCGGCGCCGGGTCCCTTAACATAAACCTCAACCGTTCTCATGCCCATATCCTTAGCTACTTTAGCCGCATCCTCCGCCGCCGCTTGCGCCGCGAAAGGGGTGCTCTTTTTTGAACCTTTAAATTTTAACTTACCGGCGCTCGACCAAGAAACCGTATTTCCCTTGACGTCGGTAAAAGTGACTATCGTGTGTTAAAGGAAGAATGAATATGCACGGCTCCCTTGTCCACACGTTTAATATCTCTGCGTTTTTTGACAACTTTTTTACTTGTTTGATTTGCAGCGGCCATTATTTATTCTCCTTGTTACTTTTTAAGCTTTTTAGCTTTGCTTACCGTGCGCTTAGGCCCTTTCCTCGTGCGCGCATTAGCTCTGGTATTCTGTCCGCGTACGGGCAAACCTTTTCTGTGGCGGATACCTCTGTAACAGCCGATTTCCATGAGTCTTTTTATATTCATGGAAACTTCTCTTTTCAAGTCCCCCTCAACGCGTACGTTTCTGTCGATGTATTCACGAATAAGACTCACTTGGTCTTCCGTCAAATCCTTTACTCTTATATCCGGACTGATGTTCACGGCGGAGAGGATTTGATTGGAAATCGCGCGTCCTATTCCATAAATATAAGTCAAGCCTATTTCAACTCTCTTTTCGCGCGGTAAATCCACGCCTGCAATACGAGCCATTGATTATGTTACCTCCATAACATTTTTACGATTAAAATATAAATCTATTTCTACGCCGTCGGGAAAGAATCTTTTTTTAGAAGATATAATACTTGGAATGTCACTCTTCTTAAATATTTAGATCCAGCCGCTTCCCGTGTAATCGCGGATTGCTATGTAATGCTTTCTTGTCTCTTTTTTTACGTAATTTTGCGCTTAAATACCGCTTAATCGACGGTTCAAATGCAAAATCGGCGCTATCTATGTATCCTTGATACATAGAGAAAACTTGTTAAGTATATCATAAATGATAATTTTTAGCAAGTGTTTTTTTAGGTTACTTATTAAATTTGCGTAAAAAACACGGCAAATCAGCCTTGTCTTTGCTTATGACTCTTGTCTTTGCTGCAAATTACCATTATTCTGCCGTTTCTCTTGATTATACGGCACTTATCACATATTTTTTTTACGGATGCTCTTACTTTCATTTTTAACTCCTCTATACCTTGTTGTCAGTTTTTTGCGCGCCACGTTATTCTGCCCTTCGTAAGGTCGTAAGGACTCATCTCTATTGTCACGCGATCGCCTTCGACGATCTTTATATTGTTCAATCTGAGCTTTCCCGACAAATACGCGTTTACCACGTGATGGTTGTTGCTCAATTCGACCTTAAAGTTTGTGTTCGGCAAAAGTTCAATTATCTTGCCTTCGGCTTCTATTACATCGTCTTTTGGCATAAAACTCCTCTTTTTTTTATATGAAACATTATTTACGCTTGGCTACTATCCGTGTCTTTAGCGGTTTTTTCGTTATATACGCGCAAACACGATCTTATCTCGGCGTTATGCACGGGCTTCTTTTCGACAAATTTATCTTTTAGTTTGTCTATAACAATACCCGAATCTCTTAAGTGCTTAATTTTTTTCAGCTTGGGTTTTTCAAGCTTTCTTATCTCGCCGTCGGCAATGAGGACAAATTCCGGCTTGTCGGAAATGCCGACCGCCAAATAATATCTGCCTTTATCCCTTCCGGCTTTTGAATAAACCACCGAACCTATATCCATAATGCCTCCGCAGCTTTTTTCATAAGCGCGTTCGGTATATCACAATGTCAAAATTTCCGCGCCGTTATCCGTTATAACTATTGTATTTTCGTAATGCGCGCACATTTTTTTGTCCTTCGTCACAACCGTCCAGCCGTCGCTTAAGACCTCGACTTCGTAGCTCCCGATATTGACCATCGGTTCAATAGCCAATGTCATTCCCTCTCTAAGCCTTATCCCCCTGCCCGCCTGTCCGTAGTTCGGGATATCCGGCGGCTCGTGAAGCCGCGCGCCGACGCCGTGTCCTATATATGCCCTCACGACTCCGTATCCAAACGATTCGGCATATTCTCCTATCGCGTGTGAAACGTCTCCGAGTCTGTGGTTACTATCCGCGAGCTTGACGCCCTCAAAGAAGCTTTGCTTTGTCCGCTCTATAAGCTCTGTATATTCTTCCGCAACCGCGCCTACCGCGTAAGTGCGCGCCGCGTCTGTGTGAAAACCCTTTAAACATACGCCCAAATCTATCTTTATGATATCTCCGAGTCCGATTATTTTGTCGGCGCGCGGAATGCCGTGAAGCAGTTCCTCGTTTATCGATACGCACGCGGCACCCTTAAATCCGTTATATCCGAGGAACGAGGGAACCGCTTTATTAGACGTTATAAAATTGTACGCAATCTTGTCTATTTCGAGAGTCGATATTCCCTCGCGGATTTTTTCGCCGATTAAGAGATGCGCGTCCCGAAGTATTTTGCCCGATTCACGCATTATTTCTATTTCTCTCTTTGATTTTATCGAAATGCCTTCAAACATATCAAATCCTATTGTTTCAATATACTTTCTATGTCCTTAAAGACATCGGCGGCTTCTCTTCCCGCGTCAATATTGACAAGCTTGTTTTGTTTTTTGTAATATTCGATAAGCGGCGCGGTCTGCTTAACGTAAACGTCCAAACGGGATTTTACCGTCGCTTGGTTATCGTCCGCCCTCTGTAAAAGCCTTCCGCCGCAAACACCGCATTTATCCGCGCCGTTTAAAAGCGTTATATGCGTTACCGCCGCGCAATCTCCGCACACTCGCCGTCCCGTCAACCGCTCCATGAGCAAACTCTCGTTAATATCCAGATTTATAACCTTATCGATTTCCGTAAAGTCGTCGACGGCTTTCGCCTGTTCTATCGTCCGCGGAAAACCGTCGAACAAAAAACTGTCAATCTCTTTTACCGTTTCTCTAACCAAAGCTATCACAAGTTCGTCGGGAACGAGCAAACCTTTATCCACATATTCCTTGGCTTTTTTACCGAGTTCCGTGCTTTCCTTTATGTTTTTTCTCAAAAGATCGCCCGTCGATATATGAGCGACGTTAAATCTTGCAGATATTTTGACGGCTTGCGTACCTTTACCCGCGCCTGGAGCGCCCAGAAGTACTATTTTCATAATATATACCCACTCGCTTTATTTCAAAAAGCCCTTATAGTGTCTCATCATCAGCTGCGATTCCAACTGTTTGTTAAATTCCAAAGCCACGCTTACGACAATCAAAAGTCCCGTCGCGCTAAAAGCGTTCGACATACCGATTTCCTGAAACAGCGTCTTAAAGACAACCGTCGGGATTAGCATGACAAAGGCGAGGAAGATCGCGCCGAAGAAAGTTATTCTGTTGTTGATTTTTTTCAAATAATCCACGGTGGGCTTGCCGGGTCTTATGCCCGGAATAAATCCGCCGTATTGCTGTATATTGCGCGCCACATCCTCCGGATCAAACTGTATCTGTGAATAGAAGTACGAGAAGAAAAGAATGAGGAGCGCCATTATCACGACGTACACCCACGAGTCAGTACCGAGATAGGTTCTGAACCATGTCTCCGCCGCCGAATTCGGCCAAAAAAGGCTGAATATCATCTGGGGAAACATCAAAAACGACGACGCAAAGATTATAGGCATAACGCCCGAAGCATTTATTTTTATGGGGATATGCGTCGATTGTCCGCCGTACATCTTATTGCCCTTTACCTGCTTCGCATACTGAACGTTTACTTTTCTAACCGCCAAATCGACATATACGATGATGTAAAATATCGCGACGACTATAATTACAAAGAACAATATATACCAAAGCTTAGTCAAATCCTCCGAAAGCGTCGTTACGCCATTCCATAGCGCCGATGCCACGGATGAAAGAATACCTATAAATATAATGAGCGACGTGCCGTTGCCTATTCCGTATTCGGTTATTCTCTCGCCTATCCACATAACGAAAGTACTTCCGCCCACAAGTATAGCCACCATAAAGGCCTTTGAGAAAAATAATGTAGTTTCGTTTGTACTGTTCAAAAATATCGGCATGATAGCGCCCGAGGAGTTACTCCAACTGATGACGATACCCACGGCCTGAACTATGCCGAGTCCTATAGCCACATATCTGGTTATTTGCGTTATCTTCCGTCTACCCTCTTCGCCCTCTTTTGAAAGCGCGTCAAGGCGCGGAAAGATAAGAGTGACCAGCTGCATTATAATGAACGCGTTGATAAACGGCAAAATGCCCAGAGCGAAGATTGTTCCCTGCGACAAAGCCTGTCCGTTGACCGCGTTCATAAGTTGGAAAAATGAATTGTCCGCAACTCCCGTCGTGACGTTGCCCGAATTGAGTCCCGGTATAGGAATGTAACAACCTATACGGTAAACCAAAAGCATAAACAGCGTCATCAATATTTTTGTGCGTATCTCCTTTGTCGTAAAGGCGGCTTTTAATGTTTCAAACATTACTTCACCTCAGCTTTACCGCCGGCTTTCTCAATGATGTCTATCGCAGACTTAGAGAATTTTTTCGCTTCGACAGTGAGTTTTTTTGTAAGTTCTCCTTTACCCAAAACCTTTATTCCGTAAGCTTCAACTTTTTTTACTATACCGGCGTCAAGGAGAGCCTGCGCCGTAACAACCGATTCGTTGTCAAAAATTTCAAGATCCGATACGTTGACAACGGTATATATCTTTTTATAGATATTGGTAAAACCGCGCTTGGGAAGCCTTCTGGTCAGCGGCATTTGACCGCCCTCAAAACCCGGGCGTACTCCGCCTCCGCTTCTCGCCCACTGTCCCTTATGACCTTTTGTCGAGGTTTTGCCCATTCCCGAACCTATGCCTCTGCCGATTCGTTTGGGTTTTGTTTTTGCGCCGGGAGCCGGCGAAAGAGTCTGAATATCCATAATGTTTTACCTCTAAATTTAACTTATCTTTTCTACGTTCAAAAGAAATGAAACTTTCTTTATCATTCCGCGGATATGCGGGGTGTCGTTGTGGATTTTTGATTGACCTATTTTTTTAAGTCCCAACGCCGCTACGTTTGCCTTTTGGTTCTCGACCAAGCCTATCGTGCTTTTTTTAAGCGTAACCTTTATCTTATCCATAATTTACACCTCTTCCGGAGTTTTTCCGCGCATTGCGGCGACCTGTTCTTTTGTTCGTAAAGCGATAAGTCCGTTCATCGTGGCTTTTACGACGTTAATTTTGTTGTTGGAGCCTATCGACTTCGTCCTTATATCCTTTATGCCGCACGCCTCCAGAACACTTCTCACGGGTCCGCCCGCTATAACGCCCGAACCCAAAGCGCCGGGAAGAAGGATAACCTTGCCTCTGCCGAATACGCCCGTGATTTCGTGCGGGATGGTTCTGTCAAGCACGCTGATTTTTACCATTTTTTTCTTGGCTTCCTGCGTCGCCTTTTCGATAGCGTCCGGTACTTCGGCGGATTTGCCTATGCCGACTCCTACCTCGCCCGCTCCGTTGCCGACTACGACAAGCGCCGAAAAGCGCATGGTGCGTCCGCCCTTAACAACCTTGGCTACGCGTCTGACCTCGACGAGTTTTTTTATCAAATCATCCTGGGCTTCTCTCTGGGGTCTGCCCGTTCTTTCTCTAAATGCCATAAAAATCAAATACTCCTTCTAAAACTTAAGTCCGGCTTCTCTGGCGCCTTCCGCAACCTTTTCGACTCGTCCGGTATATATATACCCGCTTCTGTCAAACACAACCTCGGTAATACCCTTTGCCAAAGCTCTTTTTGCCGCTTCGGCGCCGACGATTTTCGCCGCGTCATTCTTATTGACGTCTTTGACTTTTTCGCCTATCTCACCGTCAAGAGTCGAAGCCGAAACATACGTCACGCCTTTTACGTCGTCTATAAACTGAACGTAAATATGCCGGTTGCTTCTGTATACGTTCAAGCGCGGCTTTTGCGCGGTGCCTTTGACTTTTTTTCTGACTCTTACGTGTCTTATTTTTCTGTCGGCATTTTTATCGATTTTACTTATCATCTTTATATAATCTCCTTGGATTTCGTTCCGCTAAGGACGCGCGCCTTATTTCTTGCCCGCGGTCTTGCCTTCTTTCTTGACCACGCGCTCAGTTTTATAATGGATTCCGTAGTTATGATAAGGCTCGACCGGTCTTACCGCCTTTATATTGGCGGCGGTCTGTCCGACTAACTCCTTGTCTATACCCTTTACCACAATCTCCGTGGGAGCGGGAATGAGAAAAGATATGCCGTCCGGCTCTTCTATTTCTACCGGGTGAGAAAATCCCACGTTCAAGGTTATCTTCTTTCCCTGCTTAGCCGCCTTATAGCCTACGCCGGCAATTATGAGAGATTTCTCATACCCCGACGTCACGCCCTTTACCATATTGAAGACCAACGCTCTATATAGACCGTGAAGCGCGACGTTTTGTCTTTCGTCGTTGCCGCGCAAAAGTAATATTTCTCCGTTTTCTTCTTTTACCGATACGGCTCCGGTTATCCTTTCCGAAAGTTCGCCCAAAGGACCTTTAATCGTAACGACGTTGTCTTCCGACACCTTAACGGTTACGCCCTTGGGAATACTTATCGGCAATC
>JAISQX010000085.1 GCA_031273965.1 Clostridiales bacterium | reverse complement strand
AATCATCCTCTATGAGCGAAAAAGAATTGCCCAAATAACATAGCTTCAGCGGCAGTGAATATTGCATTTTTGTCGAAACAAGCCTCGCTAAGGGCATGGTGATATCGGGGCGCAAAATTATCAAACTCCCGTCGGTATCCGTCATTTTAAAGGCTTTTTCTATGGGAAACACATCGTTATAATAAAAGACATTATGATATTCTATACTCGGCGTTTCGATTCGTTCATATCCGTTCGCCTCAAATACGCTCAAAATATCGTTTTCCGCATGATTCTTTTCGTAACATTCGTCCGGCAAATAATCGCACATTCCCTTAGGCACTCTGTACTTTAGCATAATACCCCTATTAATACATAGCATAACGTATTCATTATACATTTTTTTTTTGAACTTGTCTATTTTTTACATACGGTTTTGCCTTTTTTGTCGATTTTACACTATTATATAATGCAAAACCCATATTTCATACGTTTAACGCTTAAACATAAAAAAAAATTCACACTGCGCTCATAATGTTTTCCAATCGATAAAAAACTAAACGACGGCATAAAACCACCGCCGTTCATATTATTTATAACGCATTTTTTCATGCGCCGGACAAGCTATTTTTAAAAATCCTGCGCGCAATCTTAGAGGAGACAATCGCAATTATTATGCCTATAAGCATACCGGCAATCACGTCGGATGGATAGTGCACGTAGAGATATAATCTGGAAAACGCCACAAGCGCCGCGATTACAACCGCCGCCGCGCCTAATTTTTTATTAAAACACAATACCGATACGGAAAAAGCAAACATAGACGCCGTATGTCCCGAAGGAAAAGAGTAGTCCCCCGGTCGCCCTATCAAAAGCGCGACATCGGGATTGACAACAAACGGACGCGCGCGCATGATAAGCGGCTTCAGCGCTACGTTTACGACGACAAGCTCAAGTATCAGAGCCACAGCCACCGCGACGCCTATCGCCCGCGTACGTTTAAAACAAAGCATAATAGCCGCACATACGATAGCCAATATGTCGCTGTCGCCCAATTTTGTAATATACGGCATCACTGTGTCCAAAAAACCGCAACCGAATACCTCCTGTATCCCGTTAAGTAACCCGATTTCATAACCGTTCAATACTTCAAACATTTTTTTTCCTCTTTTTATGCGTAAAAGATTTGGGAGAAAAATATTTTGAAAAAAGTTTTTCTCCCATACCCTTTTTCAAAAACTTTCGATGCTTATTTCGCTTGCTTTTTATGATTCCTCATGCGCGTTATCCGCCCTCAATATCGCGCTTCGCGCTCTTTCCGTTTTTATAGAATTTCCAAATTTTTCTTGTATGCCTTCTTAAACTCCAACGAAGCCGTCAACGCGTCTTTTATTTCCAGAGAACAATCGCTCTCCGACTCGGTTTTCATTATCACGCTGTCGCCGAGGACGTCGCAGTTGATACCGACTATAAGCCCGCTCATCGTTCTATCGAAGCTTTCGGCTATTCTTAGTATAACGCCGAGTTTTTTTACGGCGTCCAAGTCATCCTCCGTCAAAAGGTCCTTGTATTTTTCCAAAGTAGGCTCAATGTTGTCCGCTTTCCTATGAAGCGCGGCGACATACGCCGCCATGACGAGATCCTTGTGAGATATGCCGTTAAGCCCGCTGTTCAATATGATGTATTCGGAATGTATATGGTGATCATAATACTTGATTATGGAGCCGGTGTCGTGCAAAAGCGCCGCCGTGCGCAATACTTTCATATACAAACGAGGAAGCTTATGCAACACCTTAAGCTGCTTAAACAGCTGAACCGAAAGATTGTATACGTGTTCGGCGTGAGGTATATTCATATTGAAATTATGCAGTAAAGTATTGATACTGTGTCCCAAAATATCCGATATGGGTTTATCCGCCGTCGGCGGAACGGCATAACGGAACATGGCGCCCTCTCTTAGCCCCCTGCCGCTTATTATTATCTCCTTAAATTTAACGGTTTCCGTAACGGCTTTTATCACCGCAAGCGCGCTTGGAAAAATATCGGCGCGCGCGCCGGACAATCCGTTGATTTTTACGGTTTTGTCTATCTCCAAAGTCTTTATCGTGTCATAAATACCGTCAAATTCGACCGTCGGAATACGATAGTTATGCGACGTCGAAAGCGGATATTTCTTTATTCGGCGGCTTATTCTGCCCAGATTTCTTACGGAACCGCCGACGCCGATAAATTGCGTGTCGGGATCGAGGCTTTTTAGCCATTCCACCTTTGCGAGATGTTCGTATACAAGCTTTTCTATTCTAACGGCGCGTTCCTCGGCTATAAGTCCCTCGTTTTTGAACATGTCGGTAAGCGTTATCGCCCCGAAAGGCAGCGTCACTTGATGTAAAAGGTGTTTCCTATTGTAATAAATAAGCTGTACGCTTCCCCCGCCGATGTCCATGATAAGCCCTTTAGGGACGTCGAGAGTATTTATAACGCCGTTATATATGAGAATAGACTCTTCGTCCTCGGATAAGACCTTTACCTTTATACCGCACGTCACGGCTATCTCGTCTATGAAGCTTCTTTGATTTTTTGCGCGCCTGACCGCCGCCGTCGCATACGCCATGATTTTAGATATTTTGTTAGCGTCGCAAAGCCTTTTAAACATTTTTAAAGTCTTTATTGTGGCGGCTATTCTGGAAGGCTTTAAAAAACCGTCGATTTCCATATCCTGCGCTAACCGCACCGATTCTTTTAATTCGTCAAAGACGACGAAAAAACCGCCGTCAAGTATGTTGACGAGAAGCAGTCTCGCCGTGTTCGAACCCAAATCTATTATAGCTATTTTTTCCATTATCCCAACTTCCTATTTAAGTAATTTTTCTGTACGCGGCTGTTTCTCCGCTCTCCGCAACCGTCTATCGCTCGCAAGCGGCTTGCTCCGTCGCGCCGCATGAAACATTCTATATTGCGTCTATTTATTCGATTTTCATTATTATACCACAAAATATTGATTTTGCATAGATGTTTTTGACAAAAAAATATGCTTTTTTTTAATTTTTCCCATGCGGAAATTCTATTATTCAATTATAATTTAAAAACCGGAGTAAACACAGGGCGTCTTCAAAAATTTCAAACTGTTTTTTATACGTTCTGCAAAACTATTCTTCGGCTAATAAGGAGATAAAAAATCATGAAACCGACCAATTCAAAGCTGATCACGGTCGCGGCCGTTATCGCAATTTTTATCATTTCGTCATTTGCGTACCTCTTTTATTTCTCAAAAGATAAAACTTTTCCATCCTCAGGCTCGTCGTCCGAATCAGAAGATAAAGAGCCTGATGAGGAAAACACGAACGAAGATACTTTTAATACTTACCCCGTCTATCCGGTCGGCACGGTCTACGGGAGTTTGCAAAGACTCGGCTGTTCCGCCAATGACGAAATCCTGCAATCATATCTTATCGGCGGATTTGTCTATGTAATCTTTTATTCTGAAAGCGCCGATTACGATTCGCGCTCCAAAAATTCCGTCGGCGTCGCTAAACTTGACGGGAACGGCGTCCTTCTCGGCGCGCTGTCTTTGACAGATGAAGACTATAAAAAGAACGCCGCTCCCGTATACTTAGCGTCGCGTCCCGTTTGGAACGGCATAGCGGTATATATTTCTTTTGCCGATTCGGCTTCAAGCGCGATATTCTATGTAGGATTTGAACCGGAGATTATAAGCGTCCGATATTTTGACGGCGCGGGGGGCGCCTCCTATATGTATTTTTCCGGCGACAAGCTGTATCTTTTCGGCGTAAGCGAAAACATTATCTCCGTAAAAATCTTTTCGGAATCCTTTGACGCGCCCGCGTCAAAAACGGCGGCGTTGCCCGCGTTCTGCGATATCTTTTCGGTCTATAACGCCGCAAACGCCTTTTATATCGCGTTAAACTCCGCGTCGGGCTTTTATATATATTCGTTTACAGATAAGTTTTTAAACGTCTCGTTCGGAAATGTGAGGATTTCCCAAATTCTTCCGTCGCCCGAAGGCTACGTAATAA
>JAISQX010000039.1 GCA_031273965.1 Clostridiales bacterium | reverse complement strand
GGATTTTTGCCTTAAAAATGAGTATTTTACGGCAAAAATCTTCTCGTTAAAATTATAAAAGTACTTTGCCGGCAGACCTTAACGAAGGCTTTTTTATTAAGCGGTATAGTAATAAGTTTTTCGCTCGATTAAAATCTACCAAAACATACTGACCTACGGATGTAAGAATGGAAGTAAGATACAAAAAACGAAAAATAAACGACGCGGAGAGAATATCGATATTATCAAAAAATACGGGGCTTTCTCCCTTTATGGTCGATATGCTTGCGGCGCGCGGATTTGAAACCGAAGAAGCGATAAAGAGGTTTTTAAATCCGGGAAGGGAAGATTTTATCGATCCGTTCGTTATGCCCGATATGCGCGCCGTAAAGGATAGGATAGAAAGAGCCGTGGAGAATAAGGAAAAGATTGTAATTTACGGCGATTACGACTGCGACGGAGTATGCGCGGCGGCGATCCTTTACGGATATTTTAAGGGCAAAACCGAGGTGTGTTATCATATCCCGGAGAGGAAGAACGGGTACGGATTGAGCGCGGCGGCAATCGACAAAATTGCCGAAAGCGTTTTTCCTGACCTTTTGATAACCGTCGATTGCGGCGTTACTTCTGTGGACGAGGTCGAATATTGCAAGGATTTGGGGATAGACGTTATAATAACCGATCATCACATGCCTCAAAATGTTCTTCCCGCCGCGCTTATTTTAAATCCGAAAATATGCGGATACGGCAACGAGCTATGCGGAGCCGGCGTCGCCTTTAAGCTGGTGGAGGCTCTCGCCGGTTACGAAATAGCCTGCGAATATTTGGATATAGCCGCTATCGCGACGATAGGCGATATTGTGCCTCTAAGGGGAGAGAACAGAGCTTTGGCGGCTTTGGGTATCAAGGATTTGAATACAAACGTCAGGCGAAAAGGGTTGAAGCAGCTGTTTAGCAGTATAAAACTCGAAAAAATTACGGCGTCCGATATAGCGTATATGATAGTGCCGCGCCTTAATGCCGCGGGGAGAATGGGGCTTGCGAATAGGGCGTTGGAGCTATTGATATCAGACGATTACTTTGATATCCAATGCCTTATAAAGGAGCTTAACCGTGACAACGGCGAAAGACAAAACCTCTTGAACGATGTTTTTTGCGACGTTTGCGAACAACTGGAGCGCGACGGATTACACGGCGCGCGATGTATAGTCATGAACGATATTCGTTGGGAAGGGGGTATTTTGGGCATAGCTTGTTCAAAAGCCGTCGTGGAATTTAATCGCCCCGTAATACTTTTCACCGAAAAAGACGGAATATTAAAAGGCTCCGCGCGAAGCATACCGGGTATAAATATCTATGAGGCTTTGTTTGATTGTAAGGAGCTTTTTTTAAACTTCGGGGGACATTCTCAAGCGGCGGGTTTGAGTCTGAAAAAAGAAAATTTTGAAGAATTTAAGGAGCGCATAAACGCCTGTCTAAAAAAATACGATGATGCGGTCTTTGCCCCGGAAGTTGTTTATGACGCCGAGCTAAACGATAAACCCGATATAAAGGATATAAGGGCGGTATCGGCGTTGGAGCCGTTCGGCGAAGGCAACCCGAAACCCGTGTATCTATTGAACGCGAAAAAAATGAAGTTTTCGCGTATAAACGGAACGGCGCACATAAGAGAACGCGACGGGGCGTTCGAAACCGTGGGCTTCGGTATGCTTGACAGAGCCGACTTCTTAAATTCTGACACTCAAAAGCGGTTGGTGATAACGGCGGACGTTTGGTCATACAATAATACGGAATACATAAAAGGCGTAATACAAACCTGTTACGCGGCAAACCCGGAAGCGGCGACGCAAAAGAGCCGTCTTTTGGAAGCGTACGCAACGTTCGGACATACCGCGCCGCAGCCCGAGGAAACGAATGTAAATAGGGAGCAGAGAGCCGTAAAAAATACGGCTTTGTCGTCGGAAAATGAAAAAACATGCGAAATAGGGGATTTTAGCGCGGAATCACACGTAAAATACTTTGACAAAAATCAATTAATTGATATAATAGAAAGTACCGACGCTTTGTACGGAACGGCTTTTATAGCGTTCGACGACGGTACGGCGAAGGATTTTTTTGAATTGTTCCATAAAAAAGCCGATAAGCTTTTGGTCTATTGCGTGGGAGGCTTCGAATCGAAAAATCCTTATAACCGTTTGATTTTGTCGCCGAAGGACGAACCGCTGAGATATTACGACAGGATTGTCTTTTTGGATAGACCTCTTTTTTATCCCAAAGGATATTTTAGCGGTAAGGTTTATGCGGTAACGGAAGAAAATCCTTTGGATAAAGTCTTTTCCGAGTTTGTACTTGACGACGCGGACATAAAAAATGCGTACGTGCTTTTGCGCGCTTTCATAAAAAATGCGGGAGACGCGTCGGGGCTTTTGGATTTGTATATAAAAACCGTAAAGAATAACGAAATATCTTATACCGGCTTTGCGGTAAGTTTTTCGATTTTTTTGGAATTGAGGCTAATAAAAGTCAATAAACCGTTTAAGCTAAGCTTGACCGAGGAGAAGACAAGCCTGGAAAATTCGGCGGTATATCGTAAGTTAAAGGGGATATAAAGGGGTTTTATGGACTATGACGCGCTAAACTCAAAACTTAAAACCACTTACGGAAAGCATGATTATGAAAAAATCATGCGCGCCTTTGAATTTGCAAAAAAAGCTCACGAAGGACAAAAGCGTGTCTCCGGAGAGGATTACATCGTTCATCCGTGCGCGGTGGTGGATATCCTCGTCGACATGAAGATGGACGTTACGACTATCATGGCGGCGTTTTTGCATGACGTTTTGGAGGATACGTCCGTATCCGACGTGGAGATGGCGGCAAAGTTCGGGAGCGAGATAGTCACGCTTGTAAAGGGAGTGACTAAGTTTGACAAGCTAAAGTTCGCAAATAAAATAGACGAGGAAGCGGAAAATCTTAGAAAGATGTTTTTGGCTATAGCAGAGGATATAAGAGTCGTCATAATTAAGCTTGCCGACAGACTCCACAACATGCGCACATTAGAGAGCAAACCTCCTGAAAGTCGTAAGCACACCGCAAAGGAGACACTGGAGATTTACGCGCCTTTTGCGGGGCGATTGGGTATGTCGCAGATAAAGGTAGAGCTTGAAGATCTCGCCATGTATTATCTGTATCCCGACGCATATGCCGATTTAAAACAAAAGGTTCAAACAAAGCTCACCGAAAGGCAGGAATTTATAAATAAAGTTTGCGCCGAGATAAAGCAACGGCTTTTGGAGATGGGAATAGAGGGGGATGTTTACGGACGCCCGAAGCATTTTTATAGCATTTTTAACAAAATGCGCAATCAGAATAAGAAATTTGAAGAGATATATGACCTCATCGCCGTAAGAGTTATAGTCGGCGGCATAAAGGATTGTTATGCCGTACTCGGGGTAATCCATACGATGTGGACGCCCGTTCCGGGGCGGTTCAAGGACTATATCGCAATGAAAAAGGCAAACAACTACCAGTCTTTGCATACGACGGTCTTCACAAAATTTGGTGCGCTCTTTGAAATACAGATACGCACGAAGGAAATGCATGAAATAGCCGAATACGGTATCGCCGCGCACTGGAAATATAAAAATCCGAGGGCTTTGGGAGATACGGAATACAGCGAACGTCTTAATTTTATCAAGGGCTTTATGGAGGCGGAGGTAAGCCTAACCGACAACAAGGAATTTCTCGATATAGTAAAGACCGATATCGGTCAGCACGAGCTTCTCGTATTTACGCCGAAAGGCAAAGTAATAGACCTTCCGGTTGGCTCGACTGGCATAGATTTTGCATACGGCATCCACAGCGAGTTAGGCAATAAATGCGTCGGTATAAAGATAAATGAAAAAATGGTGCCGATAGAAACTAAGCTTCAGAGCGGCGACGTCGTGGAGGTTATAACCTCGGCTAACTCTAAAGGTCCGAGTCGCGATTGGTTAAAAATCGTACGTACGACGGGCGCGAAATCAAAAATTCATCAATTCTTTAAAAGAGAGATGAAAGACGAAAACATCAAAAAAGGCAGAGATATGCTGGAAACGGAATCTCGGCACAAAGGGTACGCCTTTTCCGACCTTTTGCAGGGAAAGGGTCTGGAAGGCGTAATGAGGCGGTATATGTTTACGTCGGAGGACGATATGTATGCTTCCGTGGGATACGGGGGCATGAGTACGAAACAGATACTCTTCAAGCTCATAGAGGATTTTAAGAAAGAAAAGAAAAACGAATATAAAGAAAAGGGCGCGGAGACGCCCTCAAACGATAAAAGCGAGGCGGTAGGCGGAATAATGATAGGCGGCTATAACGAGCAGAACGCGCGCTTTGCCAACTGTTGCAAGCCGCTCCCGGGCGACGAAATAGTCGCGTATATAAGTAAAGGCAGAGGCGTCGCCGTTCACAGAAGCGATTGTCCAAATCTCAAAGGCTTAGAGCATGACAGGCTCCGAGTCGTCGAGTGGCCAAAGATAATAACCGGAGAGTTAGTCGCAAACATTCGGGTCATGGTGACAAATCGAAAGGGAATATTTTCCGAAATATCGTCGATTGTCAATAATATGGGCTTTTCGTTAGAGTCGTTCAACGGTAATTTGGTTGAAGCCGACGCTTCGGGAATCGCGAAGGGTGACATAAAGCTCTCGATAAGAATAAAGAGCATGGACGAACTAAACAATCTAATCAATAAGCTGAGAGGCGCAAAGGACGTTATTGACGCGGAAAGGTTCTAAGCGTGGCACGCTACGCACGAAAAGCGTTAAGCGCGAGAATCAAGTAAAAAACAGATTAAACTTTAAGGAAAATCATGAAATTTTTGACGGTGGTAAATTCCGTTCTTTCGGAAAACACATATATCGTATACGATGAAAACACACTTAGCGGCTTTTTGATTGACCCGGGTTCGGATAGGGAAAAAATCGAGGATGAGCTTAAAAAAAACGGCGTCAAAGCCGAAGCGGTATTTTTGACGCACGGACACTTTGACCATGCGCTTTCGGCGAAGTATTTTAAGGACAAGGGTATGAAGGTTTATATACATCGCGCCGACGCCGATAAACTGACGGGGCATAAATATGACATGAGTCGTTTTTTTGGGACAAACTTCGATACCTTGGACGCCGACGCGTTATTGGATGACGGTGAGATAATCGAAATCGCGGGAACGAAAGTAAAGGTCATTCATACTCCGGGGCATTCCGCCGGCGGGGTCTGTCTTTACTTTGAAAAAGAGAACATAGTTTTTACGGGCGACACGCTTTTTTGCGGCGATATAGGCAGAACCGATTTTGAGGACGGGAACTATGAGCTATTAAAGGGTTCCATATGCTCAAAACTTTTTACGTTGCCGAGAGAAACGGTCGTTTATCCCGGGCATGAGGAATCCACGTCTATAGAGGACGAAAGTAAAAATAAAAATTTGTTTTTATAACGGCGGGTGTCTTCACTTTCACGGTCCCGGGCATTTTTCGGTTATTGTTAAACGCGAAAAACGCCGAGTATATTTAACGGTGAATTTAAAAAAGCTGTCTTTTAGATAAAAATCTTAAAGACAGCTTTTTATATACCGTTTGACTTTATTAGCCGTCGGCGCTTTTACTTACTCGCGAGGTGCTTATATGCGAGCAATCTGGTTGCCGCGTCTTTTTCGTTTTGGACAAAAAGTGTTTTCGCAATGTCGGGATTTTGTTTGGCGAGCGAATTATAACGTATTTCGCTGCCGAGGAAGTCCTGATAATTTTCCGTCGGGTCTTTGCTGTCCAAAGAGAAAGGGTTTTTGCCTTCGTCGGCAAG
>JAISQX010000024.1 GCA_031273965.1 Clostridiales bacterium | reverse complement strand
GAAACGGGCATAGAAATTCCCACAGAGTTTACGGTTGCGGTATCCGAAGAGAGCGAGAACGTAATGAAGAACGCCGCGGAAAAACTCATCGGATTGTCCGATAAGGAGATAAGAAAAATCGCCGAGGATATTATAAGCGGAAGGTTAAAAGATTTTTTTGCGGATTTTGTATATCTGAACGCGTTAAGCAAAAGAAAAGACTTATACTTTCAGTTGGCGGAATTTATAGAGGCGGAATTGGGGAAGGCCGGGCTAAAGCTTGCCGGTATGTCAAACGGCGGCGCGGTTTAGGTCAAGACGCAATCACGTATAATATAAAGTTCAAAATAGGACCGAATTTTATTTGGCATAAAAAAGTCCGATTTGGACGGGATATAATCAACATTAAACGGAGGTAAAAAAATGGTAAGTTCTATTCTCGGAGCAAGCAGCTCTTTCGCTGTTTGGGGAATCGTAATCGTTGTGGTAGTTCTTTTGGTTATCGTGGGACTGCTTGCGGCGACAAGGCTAAAAAAATGCCCGTCGGACAAGATTATGGTTGTCTACGGAAGTACAAAATCGGAGGGACCGGCGCTTTGTATACACGGAGGCACGAAGTTTATCGTTCCGTTCTTTCAAGCGTATCAGTTCCTTGATCTTACGCCTATGTCAATAAGCGTGGACTTAAAACAAGCGTTAAGCCGTCAAAATATACGTATCGACGTTCCGTCTATCTTCACGGTGGCGATTTCAAACGAGCCCGGCGTAATGCAAAACGCCGCGGAAAGACTATTAGGACTTATGATGCAGGATATACAGAATCTCGCTAAAGACGTCATCTTCGGTCAGTTGCGTTTGGTAATAGCCACTATGGATATCGAGGAAATCAATACGGACAGAGATAAATTTTTGGAAGCGGTTTCCAGAAACGTCGAAGGCGAATTGAAAAAAATCGGTCTTAAGCTCTTAAACGTCAATATAACCGATATCAACGACGAATCGGGATACATCAACGCTTTGGGTAAAGAAGCCGCCGCGAAAGCTATAAACGACGCGAAAAAATCCGTCGCGGAAAAGAACAGAGACGGTTCCGTGGGCGAAGCGAACGCTCAGTCTGATCAGAGAATACAGGTTGCCACGGCAAACTTAAAAGCCGTGGAAGGCGAAAATATCTCTTACGCGTCTATGTCGCAGTCAAACGCATCCAGAAGGGAAGTCGAAGCCGAGTCTTTGAGACGCGCGACGGCGGCGGAAAAGATAGCGGCGGCAAAAGCTCTGCAAGAGGCTTACTCCGCGGAGGAAGAAGCCGAAAAGAAGAGAGCGGCGAGAGAAGCCGCCACGCTAAAAGCCGACGTTATAGTCAGAACCGAAATAGAAAAGGAAAAATTGACGTTGCAAGCCGAAGCCGAAGCCGAGCAGATAAGAAGAAAAGCAAAGGGTGAAGCGGACGCTATATTTGCAAAATTGGAAGCGGAAGCGCGCGGAACCGTAAAGCTTCTGGAAAGCCAAGCGCAGGGCTTCGGAGCTATCGTCGAAAAAGCCGGCGGCAGCGCGGACGGCGCCGTCAAGCTGTTGATAGCCGACAAGCTTGAGGACCTCGTCAAGACTCAGGTAGAAGCCGTTAAAAATCTCAAGATTGACAAGGTTACGGTATGGGACAGCATGAGCGGCAAGGACGGAACCTCGACTACGTCGAATTTTATGGCTTCAATGTTTAAGGCGATTCCGCCTCTTAACGAAGTCTTTAAGATGTCCGGAATGCTTCTGCCCGAATATTTGGGAAAAACCGACGAGACGGTCGCGCCGGAGCCTACGGGGAAATAAGCTTCTTTTAGAGCGAAGAAAAGCATCGTGATTTTTGGATTGTTATTTTATTTTAGTTGCCGAAAAGCATGCTTTTCGGCAACCGCTTTTATGATTAAAAATCGTGAAAAAGTGAGACCGATTGTTTGACGCAAGAAAGGAAAATAGATGATTACGGAAAATAGACTTGCATCCCCTAAGGACTTGCGTATTTTCTGTTAAGCCGGTAGACGAAGACTCTTAGTATCAAAAAAACATTAATCGACAGCGCCGTTAGCAGCGCGGCGGCAAAGGCGGAGGCGGAGACGCAGAAACTTAAGCTTGCCAATGCGACAGTGTTGGAAGCCGCGTTGGATAAGCTTGTAAAAGCCAAGGGCTTTGAGGATTGTATCGTCTCCGTCGGCACGGATAATGTCAACGTGATAATAAAGAAAGGAATTCTTAGTAAAGACGAGGTGAATATGAATCTATCTACGGTGACGCGCAAAAGCGGCAGAGAGGCGCGATACGCAAAAAATTATTCCCGTTGAATAAAGACGGGGGAGGGTTCTTTGTCTTTTCCTATTTATTAAGGACGTAAAGAAAGTTTGAAAACTACTGAAAAACATTTGACTTATTTTCAATTAATTTTTGATATTGCTTGTAAAATGCCTTGAAATATGATATTATAATAGAGTGTATATCGTACACGGTATTTTCATATGACAACGTTAATTAAGCGAGTGAATCAAAATGAAGAATTCTAATAACTCAAATCGGAGTAAAAATTTGAAAAAAGCCTCAAAAGCGGCGAATCCGTCACAGAGAAAGTGTATCTTCAAAAAGAAACAACTGCCGCCCGTCTACGAGGCAATGCTTATTCCTAAGCCGTACGGTTATCAGCCGCTTAACGGTTGTTTTGTCATAAACAAAGATACTCTTTTGATAGTTGATCCAAAGCGAAAAACATTGGCGGAGGCTTTTCAATCGATGTTTTTTAGAGCGCTTGGGCATAATCTCTACATACATTACAACAAACCGGGACACAACAATATCCTCTTTGAAGAAAACTCCGCAATCGACGCGGAGGGCTATACCATCGAATGTTATCCGGATAGGATAAAAATAACGTTCGGAGGAGCGCCGGGTTTCTTTTACGCGATGCAATCGGTTAGGCAGATATTGAAGCTGGATAAGAGGCTGTATGAGGATAGCATCAATTTTCCGTGCATGATAATAACCGACGTGCCGAAGTACCGTTATAGGGGTTTTATGCTGGACGTGTCGCGGCATTTTTATGACAAGACCGAAGTAAAGCGATATATCGATTTTTTGGCGCTTTTAAAGTTCAATGTATTTCATTGGCATTTGTCCGACGATCAAGGTTTTAGATTTGAGATAAAGAAGTATCCGTTTATAAATATGACGGCGTCTCAACGGCTTAGCGATTGTGTGGCGCGGAGCGAAGCCGATTCGCCTTACGTCGACGGTGTGTACAAAGGCTATTATACAAAGGAAGATATAAAAGAAGTAGTAGATTATGCGAAAGAACGCTTTATAACCGTTATTCCCGAAATAGATATGCCGGGGCATGTTCAGGCTTTGATTGCCGCCTATCCTTGGCTGTCCTGTACGGGAGAGCGCGTTGACGTGCGCGTGGAGTACGGTGTAAGCGAAGAAGCGCTTTGCGTGGGGCAGGAAACGACGTATCAGTTTTTAAAGGATATACTTGACGAATTATTTGAACTCTTTGACGGACCTTATTTTCATTTGGGCGGCGACGAGGTTGTCCCCAATAACTGGCAGAACTGCCCGCATTGCAAAAAATTGATGGAGGATAAGGGTTTAGCCGATTTTTCGGCGCTTCAGACATATTTTATAAATAGGATTGCGGAATACTGCAACCAAAAAGGCAAGACGGTTATAGGCTGGAACGACGGAATAAAGGCCGGCGCCGACAAGAAAATAATATCTCAATTTTGGGTGGAGAATCCGGAAAGAAACGCCGAATTAGCGTCGCAAATAGCCGATCTTGACAGAAAGGTGATAATATCAAGCGAAAAAGGTTTTTATTGCGACTATCCTTACGCCAAGTTGCCGCTAAAAACGACGTATTTTTACGGATTACCCGACGAATTGGCAAATCCGGAATTTGAAAAGAATATTTTAGGCGTCGAGGCTCCGCTTTGGACGGAGTATGTCCTAAGCCGCGACAAAGCCGATTTAAATTGTTTTCCGAGACTTTTTGCCGTGGCGGAGCAGGCGTGGACAAGGCAGAATAATCCGGAGGAAGACGGAGTGAGATGTAAACATAAGCTCAAAAAGCTTGTCGACGCCAGATATAAAAGATTTTTATACAGAGCGGAGGCTGTCGAAAATATTCTTGATTGTTTCCGTGTTAATTATGCGGAGACAAAGCTTGCCGATCCTGAAAATAAAAAATACAAAAAAATTGAAGTGCTAAAATGGCATGGAATCGATCAATATTCCGAACTCAAAATGAATAAGAACCTCAAAGACCAGAGAAAAAAAGTCAAGGAAAACCAAAAGCTTTTGGATAGGGCGCAAGCCGAGATTTTGCTTGAGCACACGCTTGCGTCTATCGATACTATGCCGGTAAAGGACGTTATGATAGACGTGCCTTATGACCGGGATTTGTTGGACTAATAGATGAAAGCCCTTATGATTATTGAAGGTTTTGAAAGGGGATAGGGGAGAAGTTTTGCAAAAATTCTCTCCCTAAATATTAAAAATAGTAAGAATCATTACATGCAACGGGGAGAATGCACAACACATGATAGATTTTCACGCGCACATTTATCCGGATAGTTTAGCGGGCGGCGTTATCCAAAAGTTGGGTTTAGCGGCTGGCATTACGGGTCTAATGCCGAGCACCGACGGAACAAAAACCAACACGATAAAGTATTTCGGAGAAAACGGCGTCGACAAATTTGTCGTCTTGAATATCGCCACGAGAGAAAAACAGCATAAAAATGTCAACGACTTTGCTATAGAGCTGAATAAGGAACCGGAGATTATCTCTTTTGGGTCGGTATATCCGACAAGCGATACCTTTGAAACGGAATTATTAAGGCTAAAAGAAGCCGGAATAAAAGGCATAAAGCTTCATCCCGAGTATCAGGACTTTGAGATAAACGATAAAAGAGCCTACCGCGTCTATGAAATGTGCCGTGAGTTGGACTTTATCATTTCGTTTCACGCCGGTTATGACTTGGCGTATATGCATAGACTAAATTGTTCCGCCGAAAAGGCGCGGGAAGTCGTCGACGACTTTCCGCATAACAAATTTGTCTTCGCACATTTTGGCGGGTATATGATTTTTGACTCGGTTTTGGAACACCTCGCGGGGGAAAATGTGTTTTTTGATACGTCTTTTGTAAGCGCGAGAGATAAAGAATATATTCCCGTCATAAATAAAATGATAAATAAACACGGAGCGGAAAGGTTTCTTTTCGGCAGCGATACGCCTTGGATGCATGTAAAAAAATCAAGCGAGTTTATAGATATGCTTGATTTATCCGACAGTGAAAAAGAAAAAATATTTGATAAAAACGCCGCGGAATTACTTGGGATTGACAAATGCCGTGGAAATGCGAAAGCTTTGTGACGGAAACGGGCGGTATTTTATAATATAGGCGAGTAACATTGCAATCTGCACGCGGGATACTCTGTGTTAAGTTGTAATATTGCCGAAGCAATGAATTTTATTCCAACGGAAAAAAGCGCGGCTTAGCGCGGGTACGCTAAAAAGTAAGAGTCAATTTCTATTCGAATGAACCGGCGCGGGTATCCGTCCGCCGCGTTTTATAAAATCATCGCTTTTAAAGGGCGATGTTTTCATTATCGGAGCGGTGCCGAACAGTCCGCCGTACTCTACCGAGCCTGAGGTTTTGCCTGCTACGGGGATTATGCGAACGGCTGTGGTCTTGTTGTTTACCACGCCTATAGCCGCCTCGTCGGCTATTATTGCGGCTATGGTTGAGGCGGACGTATCTCCGCTAACGGCAATCATATCAAGCCCGACGCTGCATACGGAAGTCATAGCTTCCAGCTTTTCTATGGACAACGCGCCGCGTTCCACGGCTTCTATCATTCCGACGTCTTCGCTGACCGGAATAAAAGCGCCCGACAGTCCGCCGGCATATGACGTAGCCATTATTCCGCCTTTTTTTACGGCGTCGTTTAGGAGCGCAAGAGCAGCGGTACTGCCGTGGGCGCCGACCGATTCAAGCCCCATTTCCTCGAGAATACGGGCGACGCTGTCGCCGTTTACCGGTGTCGGAGCGAGTGATAAATCTACTATGCCAAACGTCGCTTTCAGCATTTTTACGGCTTCCATAGCAATCAACTGACCGACCCGAGTTATTTTGAACGCGGTTTTTTTGATTGTTTCGGCGACGGCGGAAAAATCCGCGCCTTTTATATCCTTTAGCGCCGCGAGAACGACGCCGGGTCCGCTTATTCCCACGTTTATGACGCAATCGTTTTCACCCGGTCCGTTAAAAGCTCCCGCCATAAACGGGTTATCCTCCACGGCGTTTGCAAAGACTACAAGCTTACTGCAGCCTATGCTCTTTCTGTCCTTTGTGGCTTGACTGATTTTTACGATTATTTCACCCATAAGCGCGACGGCGTCCATGTTTATACCCGCCTTTGTCGATGCGACGTTGACGGAAGCGCAGACGCGATCCGTTTTGCAAAGAACCTCCGGAAGACTTAAGATGAGCCGTTTTTCGTATTCCGTCATGCCCTTATGCACCAGAGCCGAATAGCCGCCTATAAAGTCTATACCGATTTTTTTTGCTGCCTTATCCATGGCTTCGGCTATCTCATAGAAGCCGCCGCCGGACGCGGCGATAAAACTCGCGGGCGTAACGCTTACGCGCTTATTGACTATGGGTATCCCGTATCTTGCCGCGAGAATATCTCCGGTTTCCTTTAGCTTTCCGGCTTTTTCAATTATTTTATCGTATACTTTTTGAGCGGTTTTTTCTTTGTCGTCGCTAATGCAATCAAACAAGGAAATGCCCATGGTAATGGTTCGTATGTCTAAATGCATACTTTTGACCATTTCTATAGTTTGAAGAATCTCGTTTAAGGCAAGCATACTTTCCTCCAAATATCAGAATATCAGATTTTGTGCATAATGTTAAAAATTTCTTCATTCTGCAGGCGAATTTCGACTTTCATCTCCGCAGCGATTTTTTGAAGCAAGGAATTGACGTCCGATATGCCGGCTTTGGATTCGGAAAGGTCTACCATCATAATCATGGTAAAAAGCTCGCCCATGATAGTCTGGGATATATCTTCGATATTCACGCCGATATTATAAAGACATCCGCTTACCTTAGCTATAATGCCTTTTTTGTCTCGTCCGATGACGGATATTACCGCTCTCATAAAAAAGTCTCCGTTTTTTTATTAAGTTTATTTTGATGTTGCGGAACAATTAACCGCAACCTTGTAGCTTTATTTTTTGCGGCGTCTTTTTGGTTAAATTCTGTCTTTTGCGCCTTTTAACGTAGCTCCGCTACGCCCTAAGGCGCAAAAAGGTCAAAATTTATCTCAAAAGTCCGCTTGCAAAAATTTCAAATTAATTATTCCGTAGCCTCTTTGTGTGCTAAAGTTTACGTATTATGCGCAAGAAGGTCACAACG
>JAISQX010000115.1 GCA_031273965.1 Clostridiales bacterium | reverse complement strand
AAAGCTGATAGTACCGCTTGAAGCCGCTTCAAGCGCGATGATCTATGTAACAAAACAAAAGACGCCGTCTTACGCTTAAATTGACGCAATTGAACGTAAATACCTCAAACCCTGTATCTATTTTTGATTATCATATTGCTTACGTTATCCGGCAAGATTTTATCCGCCGCCATGATAACTTTATTTTTTAACCCGACGGGGCATGTAAGAGCGGGCGCGGGGGCGTCTATTAGCGCGGCTATGGTTTCCGCAACCTTTTCGGGAAGCATTCCGTTCTGTTCCATAGCTCCCAAAGCCGTATTTGCTTTCATCAGTTGTTTTTCATAAACGCCGGTTTTTTCGGGTGGATAAACCTTGCGTTTGCGCGTAAAGCCGGTCGCAGTGCCTCCCGGCATTACGGACGTCGCCTTTATTCCGAACGGTTCCAGTTCCAAAGCCATGCTTTTTATAAGCATATTCATCGCCGTCTTGCTCGCGCTGTAAAAGCTGTCGAAGGCTATAGGCAAAACTCCGCCCATAGAACCGACGGCTATTATTCTTCCTCCGCCGTTTTCTCGCATGTTCGGAATAACGGCTTTTGCCGCGCGCACGAATCCGAAGAAATTGACGTCGAAAAGATAGCGGTAATCCTCCTCCTCGGCGTACTCCAAAGGCGCCGTCATCGAAAAACCGGCGCTATAGACGAGAGCGTCTATTTTTTGCTCGGCCGCAAGAATTTGCGCGACGGCGGAGTCTATATAATCGCCGTTTACGACGTCCAATACTATATTTTTTACTTCGACGATGCCGCACGGCGTTCGCGAACCGTTATATACGACGCAACCCTTTTGTACGAGAAGTTCGGCGGTTTTTTCGCCTATTCCGTCGGATGCGCCTATTATAAATACGACTCTTTTTTTATGAATACCGGTATCCGGCGGTACGTTAAAGTCCATATGCTCGGTTTTGTAATCGGCTTTATCGGTTTCAAATATATTCTCCGCGTCCACGTCGGCGGATTCGCTCACGAAGCTTTTGGCGCCGTCCGAAGAAAACGGTTCAACCTCCTTTTCCGCATCGGCTGACTCATTCCCGACATTTTTGAATCCGTCCGAGAACCGCGGTTCAAACTCCCCCTCCGCGCCGGCTTTTGCCGGCTCATCCGTAATTCCGTCAAAGTATGACGCGGCTTCCAGCATATCGTCAAACTCTTCGGAGGGCAAAGTCCACGACGACGGAGCTATAGCCTCAAACGAAAAGCCGTCGTCGGGTTCCCGCGAAGGCGAAGGATAAGGCGCAAAATCCGCGTCCGCCATTTCAAAGTTTGAGTCTAAGCTCGAAGGCTCGCCTTTCCCAAATGCCAATATATTGTCCGGAATTTCATTAAAACCAATGTCGTTATCTTCAAAATTTTTGTCGTCAATATTTTTCATAGTGATTTTATTATTAGAGAAAAACCCGATTTTATACTAAACAAACGCGCAAAAACGCGGTTAGCGCGGCTTTATATAAGTAAAAAGTAATCGCCGTTCCTTTTTGTCCGGCAATAATTTTTTCTCTTTAGGGTGAATTCACACAAAATTTGAGCGCTTCTCCCCAATGTTGCAACACATCTTAAATTGAAAAGGGGGTTTTTCCTACCGCTCCAATCAGAGAAGAATACGCTTTTTGTCTAATTACATAACAGTAAGAAAATAGTAAAAAAACACCTCTTCCGGTTATAACATTATATATTAGTGATACGTCGCGTTTTCCGTATATCAAAAAACAACGCAAAAGTCAATCCCTAAATAAATTTTTTATGTCGATTTTTATATTTTTTTAGTATTTTTGCACTCGAATCGGTATTTTCAAGTCTTTTCGCAATTAAATTTCTCGTTACTAAGTTTTTCAAAAAAACATATTGCGCTTTTTAATCATCGCAGACGGAAAAATTTTTCCATTATAAGACAACCGATTGATTTTTTGTCGTTAATGTGTTATACTAATCAAAATCGTGCGCGCTTATATATTTACGGCGGCGCGGCGTATAAAAAATTTTTTTTGCAAGGTGTTTTTATGGATAAAAAACTTAAAAAAATCATTTTACTCACCGTTGCGGTCTTTACTCTGATATTGACGCTGTCGGCATGTAGAACCCAAGTAACGGTAAGCTTCGAAACTTTTGGCGGTTCGCCCGTCGCAAGCATTACCATAAATAAAAATTCGCTCTTGTCAGAGCGCGATATACCCGTTCCCCAGTTGGGCGACCATACCTTTGCCGGCTGGTATAAGGATAAGAATTTTTCAAAGGAATGGAGCTTCCCCTCCGAAAAGGTAAAGAGAAATACCACTCTGTATGCAAAATTTGTTCCCGTCGCCTCGTCGTTTGTCTTTACGGACAACGGCGATAATACCTACACGGTATCGGCAAGCACGGGTGGAATATCGTCGGTCATAGTCATTCCCTCGACTTATATCGGCAAGCCCGTCACGGCAATCGCGGACAAGGGTTTCGCCGGCGCGGGAATAACTAAGGTGACTATTCCCGCCTCCATAAAAAAAATCGGTAGCGAAGCCTTTAAAAATTGCTCTTATTTAAATACGATAAACTTTGAGGACGGCTCGCAATTGACGGAGATAGGCTCTTACGCTTTTTCGGACTGCAAGCTTTTTACTTCCATAACCATTCCCTCAAGCGTGACGACGATAGGTACGTATGCTTTTTATAACGATACCGCGCTTAGGTCTGTCACTTTCGCTTCGGGCAGCAATTTGCAAGCTATAAGCGAACGCGCTTTTTACAGCTGCACGTTTTTGGAAAGCATAGGAGAATGGAATGGCGAATCCATAGGCGCTATGCCGAAGAGCTTGGAAACTATCGGCAATTATGCGTTCTACAACGACTCTTTCCTAAAAAATATATACTTTGAAAGCAATTCGTCCTTAAAAACGATAGGCGACCACGCTTTTGACAGATGCGCGTTTTCTTCTATTTTTATTCCGAAAACTCTCGTAACGTTGGGAAGCTATTCGTTTGCCGAAAACAACGCCTTAAAAGACGTAATCTTTGAGGACGGCGAAACCGCGCTAAGCACAATCGCGTCCTATTCCTTTAATAATTGTCGCTCCCTACGTTCCATAGACCTTCCCCAAAACATAACTTCGATAAACTCAAACGCCTTTGCCGGAACGGTTTCGCTTAAAAAGATAATAATAAGATCATCCGTTCTTATAGGCACATACGGCTCGCTGACCGAATCAAAAGTTCTGGACTCGTCCAAAGCCGCCGCGGTCTTTGTTCCGGCCGAAATTATCGAGGACTACAAATCAAACGCAAACAACAAAGCGTACGCAAAATACTTCGCCGCTCTGGATAACTCGGTTTCCGACGACGCCGAGTCTTACAGCGAAGTCGTCGACGGCAAGTTTCTCGTAAATTTTGTCAAAAACGACGACAACAGCATTACAAAAACCCTGCTCGTTTATTTTGGAACGGATGCCGACCTTACCATAAGCATCCCATCTCTAAACCGCATAGAAAAACATTGTTTCTCCGGTTCCCCGACTCTGGAAAGCGTTACGATAATCGGCAGTATCGACTATTCGATAGGCGTTTCGGCGTTTAATAACTGCGCGAATCTCCGGACATTAAACGTTGATGGTGTAAAATCCATTGACGAATCCGCATTTTCACAAGCGGGCATAAAAAATATCTTCCTGGGCGACAGATTGGAAAAAATCAGCATGTCGGCATTTCAAGATTGTCGGCAACTTGAGTCTATAACTATTCCGTCATCCGTGACCTCTATAGAAAAATCGGCTTTTTCCGGATGCGACGCTCTTGTAACCGTCAATATTTTAGGAAATAATTTATTGTCCATATTGTCAAACGCATTTCATAACGATAAGTCGCTCGCATCGATAAATCTCCCCTCTTCCGTCGCGATTATCGAGTCTTCGGCTTTTTGGAATTGTTCCTCGCTCGCCCATATCGCTCTTCCCTCAAGCCTGACCGAAATAACTTCCTTGTCCTTTGCGGGCACAGCCTTGACGGGCATAACGATTCCCGCGAGTGTAAAAACCGTTAAGAACGAAGCCTTTCTGGGTTGTTCCGCTCTGGCTTATATAACCTTTGAAAACGGCTCTGTTCTGGAATCCATAGGCGACAAGGCTTTTGCGCTGAGCGAAACGCGCAGCCTTAACCTCAACCGTGCGGAAGTAAACGCCAATCTCCATTCGATAATTTTTCCGGCTTCGTTAAAGACCATAGGCGCGGGAGCTTTTTACCGCTGTTATATAAAGGTTATGACGATAAATTCAAAAATCAACGAAACCGACGGGGCGCCGGACCTATCCGCCCTTTTAAAACTCAACGACAATACGACCTTGAACGGCAGGGTATTCATAATAAACGATACCGAAGCAAGCTCTCTCTTCGCATCGTATAAGCAACAAGAAAGCTATGCCTCAAACGATCTCGTCGTGTCAAAAGAAAGCGTTTCGCCGGACGGTAAAAAAATCCAAAAGACGGAAAGCGGTCTTAATATCCTCGTCGCTTACTTTGGCGACGAAGCGGCGCCAAGTCTCGCGGGTTATAACACTATAGGAAAATATGCTTTTGCATATAATACAAAAATATATGATATTTATATTCCCAACAGCATCGGTTCCATACAAGACGGCGCATTCGACACGTGCATAAATCTGGAAAACATAGAGTTTCAAGAAAACATCGTCAACTCGTACGGTTTGGGAAAATATACGTTTAGAAACTGCCTAAAGGCGGGTCTAAAAAGCAGCGGGAGCATCGTTATATTACGCGCGAACATCACTTATGTAGACTCTTACGCTTTTTACGGCTGGACCGCTTCGCAGGCTATAAGGATAATAGGAATAACAAAAGAATACGCTAATTCGCAATGGGCGCCCAAATGGGGCTTGCATGACGGAAATTGCTTCGCGGACATTAAGTTCGAAGCGTAAAAAATATGAAAACATAAAACAAGTCCGCCCGGCTGCAATAGTTTTTAGGACGTGTTCACGTAAATCAAAAAAGAGCATATTTTAGGCGATTCTGTACTCCAAAAGACATTTTTTTCGCCGTCGTAACGATGTACGACGGCGAAAAAATACCGCAACGGAGGACAAAATGAGTCAAAAATGCTCTTTTTTGATTTGCGTGAACACTCCGGACAGACTTGTTTTTATTGGTTTGTTTGTCTTAAACGGCTATTCGTTTTGCGGCTTTTCTTCTTTAGGTTCTTCTTTTAATTCTTCTTTTTTGCCGCTTTCCAAAATCGCGACTATTTCATCCGCGGTTTTGCCCTCGAACAGCATATCTATTTCGGAAGTATAAATCGTCTCGCGTTTGTAGAGAAGCTTCACCATGTTCTCTATTATAGATAAATTGTCGGTGACGACGGCTTTTGCGCCGGTATAGCACTCGTCAATTACTTTCTTGATTTCTCTGTCGATAATTGCCGCGACGTCCTCGCTGTACGTCTTGTGCGATTGATAATCTCTTCCGAGAAAGACTTCGCTGTCGCCGCCGAGATAAACGTTACCGAGAACGTCGCTCATACCGAACTCCGCAACCATCTTTCGGGCTATGGCGGAAGCGCGCTTTATATCGCTGCTTGCGCCGGAGCTTATATCCTCAAGTACGACTTCTTCCGCCGCCCTTCCCGCTAAAAGTGTCTTTATTATGCCGATGTACTTGCCCTTTGTCATATGACTGTCGTCGGTGTCGGGACGCATAAGCGTATAACCCGCCGCCGGCCCTCTGGGAATTATGCTGACCTCGTGCACGTTATCATGGTTCGGTATCATTCTCGCCACAACGGCGTGTCCCGCCTCGTGATACGCGGTTATGCGTTTGTCAAACTCCGTAACCAAGCGGCTCTTTTTTTGAGGCCCGGCGGTAACTTTGTTGACGGCTTCGTTGATGTCTTTCATATTGGTTTCGGTTCTTCCCGCGCGCGCCGTAAGTATTGCCGCTTCATTCAAGAGGTTCTCCAAATCCGCTCCCGTAAAGCCCACCGTAAGTCTGGCTATATGTTTAAAGTTGACGTCAGACGAAAGCTTTTTGTTCCTGCTGTGAACCTTGAGTATCGCCTCCCTACCCCTCACGTCGGGTACGTTGATATATATCTGGCGGTCAAACCTACCCGGTCTCAAAAGCGCGGCGTCCAAAATATCCACCCTGTTAGTCGCCGCCATAACGATGATTCCCTCGTTTGTTTCAAATCCGTCCATATGCACGAGAAGCTGATTGAGCGTCTGTTCTCTTTCGTCGTGTCCTCCGCCGAAACCAGCGCCTCTCTGACGCCCTACCGCGTCAATTTCGTCGATAAATATTATACAGGGTCTGTTTAACTTAGCCTGCTCAAACAAATCTCTTACCCGCGACGCGCCCACGCCGACAAACATCTCCACAAAATCCGAACCGCTTATATTGAAAAACGGAACTCTCGCCTCGCCCGCGACGGCTTTTGCAAAGAGCGTCTTTCCCGTACCCGGTTCGCCGACAAGAAGAACGCCCTTCGGAATCCTCGCGCCCAAATCGGTAAATTTTTGAGGCGCCTTTAAAAAATCGACTATTTCCTTTAATTCCTCTTTTTCCTCTTCCACTCCCGCCACATCGGAAAACCTTACTTTAACGTCTTTTGTGACCCGCGCTTTGGTTTTCCCGAAATTCATGGCTTTCATATTCGTGCCTTGACTCTGTCGGAAAACAAAAAATCCCACCACAAGCAAGAGAACTATACCCAAAATCGGGAATATTACGTTCCAAAAGAAAGAACCGCTGTTGGGGTCGTCAAACTTGGCAAGTCCCGCGGGCAAGGATATTCCGTTTAAATAACTCTCGTCGATTATAAATTCCTTACCGGCGTTATCGGGGTCGGAATAAAATTCTTGCTTATCCTTTTCCGCTATCGCTATACGATACTGTTCCTTTAGGTCGTTATAAAAATCGATACGGTTCGACACATACGCGAAGCCGTCATAACTCTTCGGGAAGTTTTTATCCGTTATCTTAGAACCCTCAACCCTGTAAACGACTCTGTA
>JAISQX010000164.1 GCA_031273965.1 Clostridiales bacterium | reverse complement strand
TTTCCCTCCGGAATTATTTTATCCGTCTTATTATAAACCGTAATTATAGGTTTTTCGCCCGCGCCCAATGATTTCAAAACGTCGAGAACCACATTGTATTGACGAAGCATTGACGGATTGGAATAATCAACCACATGTATTAATATATCGGCTTGCGTTACCTCTTCCAATGTCGAACGGAACGCGTCCACAAGCTCGTGCGGCAGGCGATCGATAAAACCTACGGTGTCCGTTAAAAGATACTCTTTGCCAACGTCCGCCCAAATCTTCCTCGTTACAGGGTCAAGAGTCGCAAATAACTTGTCTTCGGCTTTTACGGACGACTTGGAAAGCGCGTTCATAAGCGTGCTTTTGCCCGCATTCGTATAGCCGACTATCGCCGCCGTCTTTTTTTGATTATTTTGACGGCTTTCACGGCGCATTTCCCTCTCCCGCTTAAGCTTCTCTATTCGCTCCGACAATTCAAAAATCGTTCTTTTAATATGACGCCTATCGGTTTCTAGCTTGGTTTCGCCCGAGCCTTTTGTGGCGGTTCCCGCGCCGCCGCCGATTCTGGACAGGGCTTTTCCCTGTCCCAAAAGCTTAGGAAGGGTATATTTCAATTTTGCAAGCTCCACCTGAAGCTTACCCTCGTTGCTGACCGCATGGCGCGCAAAGATTTCAAGTATGAGCATAGCGCGGTCTATTACGGAAATCCCCAAGGCCTCTTCGATGTTTTTTAATTGTAATCCGCTTAACTCATTATCAAATATCAATAAATCCGCATTCTTTTCAACGATGAGAGCGCGTATTTCGTCTAGTTTTCCGCTTCCGACGCAAAAATTTTTGTCCGGAATAGCTTTTGTTTGAATTATACTGCCCACTACAGTCGTACCGGCGGTTTTTGCGAGGTTATTTAATTCTTTCAAAAACTCCTCCGCGCCGCTCTCCGAAACGCAAACCAGCAACGCTCTGTCGCTGTCTTTAACTGTCTTTAATTGAGCGGGCTTCGCCATAGCCTTTTCCACAGAATTGATTTTTTTAAAAACCGCGCTATGGTCAATGTGCAAAAAATCCTTATATCGCACCATCTCTACGCCGCCGCCCGCAATGAATGCAAACGATATATCTGCCGGACGCCCGCCGATTACGCATACGGCTCCCACCGTGTCCAGTCTTAACCGGTGCAACGCGGTAAGATCGGGCTGCGACAACATCGAAGAACCGTTCAAATGGGTATGAATACATCGAACGCCCGACAACTTATCCGTCGAGCGCCTTATATTATATTCCTCAGCAGAAACCGTCGCGTTATCGCCTATTCCGATTGATAATAATCGACCCGCGCGCGAGATGAATACGCAAATTTCACGGTTAATCTTATCGGAAACCGCACAGATCTCATTCAATAGAATTTCGTCAACGACATAATTTTTTTCACGGTTTTCCGTAAGGTCTTCCAATCTTTTGAGAACCGATTTTTTTACTCCGACGGTGTTTCCATAAATCATATTTTATAAACTCTTCAATTCTTCACCGGTTATTTACGACTTTGCTACAGTTTCATACCGGCGTATACATTATTGCCAAAACTTACGCGTTTAAATACGCAAAGTATCGAAGTAGCCGCTAATTCTGTTTTGTAGAATAATTCGGAGACTCCTTTGTTATTGTGATATCGTGCGGGTGACTCTCTATAAGCGACGCGTTTGTGATTCTTATGAATTGCGATTTTGTTCTGAGGCTCTCGGTATCTGACATTCCCGTATATCCCATTCCGGCTCTCAATCCGCCGATAAGCTGCATGACGATATCCGACAGCGACCCTCTGTACGGGACTCTTCCCTCGACTCCCTCGGGAACGAGTTTTGCGTTCGTCGCTTCCGATTGAAAATACCGGTCCTTGCTTCCGCTTGCCATAGCCGCAATAGAACCCATTCCGCGATAGGTCTTAAAGCTTCTGCCCTGAAATATTTCGATTTCTCCGGGACTTTCCTTCGTTCCGGCAAAGAGCGAACCTATCATTACGGCGGACGCGCCCGCGGCTATAGCCTTTGGGATATCTCCGGAATACTTCACGCCGCCGTCGGCAATAACGCGCTTGTTGTGCTTATCCGCTTCCTCGGCGCAATCCATTATGGCGGTAATTTGAGGAACGCCTATGCCCGCGACGACCCGCGTTGTACATATCGAACCCGGCCCTATACCCACTTTGACTATATCCGCGCCGGCATCCAACAACGCTTTTGTCGCCTCCGCCGTCGCGACGTTGCCCGCAATTATACACAGATGCGGGTATTTTACTTTTATCTTGGCAACGGTTTTTATAACGTTCACATTGTGTCCGTGCGCCGTATCCACGGCTATAATATCCACCTTTGAAGCGGCAAGCGCCGCCACGCGCTCAAGCGTATCCGCCGTAACGCCAACCGCGGCGCCGGCAAGCAATCTACCGTTTTTGTCCTTTGCGGAATTTGGATATTGTATAGCCTTTTCTATATCCTTTATCGTTATGAGTCCTTTTAGTCTATAATTTTCATCGACTAAAGGAAGCTTTTCTATTCTATATTTTGCGAGAGTCTTTTGCGCCTCCATAAGACTCGTTCCGACAGGAGCGGTAACGAGGTTTTTCTTAGTCATGACGTTGTCGATTGGCTGATCGTGATTGGTTTCAAAGCGCAAATCACGGTTCGTCAATATTCCCACAAGGACTCCGCCCTTTGTTATCGGCACGACGCTTATCTTATATTTTCTCATAAGCATAAGCGCGTCGCTGACCAGATTTTGCGGCTCTAAGAAAAAAGGGTCGGTTATAACTCCGTGTTCGCTCCGCTTCACCTTATCGACATTCATTGACTGTTCCTCTATGGAAAGGTTTTTATGAATAATCCCCACTCCGCCCTCTCTTGCCATAGCTATAGCCAATTCGCTCTCGGTAACGGTATCCATAGCCGCGCTCATAAGCGGGATATTCAGAGTAATTCCGCCGCCAAGTTGAACGGTCAAGTCCACGTCCTTTGGCAAAACCGAAGATTTTTGAGGAATTAAAAGCACGTCGTCAAAGGTCAAGCCCTCTTTCATTATAGTTTTCATAATTATGTCCGCTCCTTTTTAATCGCTCTATACCGGTCGTTCTTAAATATTATTGGGATTATACCACTTTTTCATTTTCTAAGCAACTTTTTTCCCCGCGTTACAAGGTAATTTGACAAATTATTTTTATTAATTTTTTTTAAATACGCGCGAAAAAAGTTGACTTAAATCCGTACATTATGTTAGAATATTATGCGTTGCAAAAAAGAGTATGTTTTTGCGGGTGTAGTTCAATGGTAGAATTCCAGCCTTCCAAGCTGGTCGCGTGGGTCCGATTCCCATCACCCGCTCCATAATTCTCTCATCTTTGCATTAGGACGTATCCATAAAAAAATCTCGGCGGGTTTGTTCCGCTATGAGAGGGCGGTCATAAACCGTTTTTTGCTATCATTATGGGCCTGTAGCTCAGTTGGATAGAGCAACGGCCTTCTAAGCCGTTTGTCGGGGGTTCGAATCCCTTCAGGCTCGCCATTTTTTGCGGTGGGTATAGCTCAGTAGGTTAGAGCGCCAGGTTGTGGCCCTGGAGGCCATGGGTTCGAGTCCCATTACTCACCCCATATATATACCATATTTTGGGGTGTAGCCAAGCGGTAAGGCACGAGACTTTGACTCTCGCACCCGTAGGTTCAAATCCTGCCACCCCAGCCATTTCCTTTTTTCGGTCCATTAGCTCAGTCGGTAGAGCACTTGACTTTTAATCAAGTGGTCCCGCGTTCGAACCGCGGATGGATCACCAGCCTTTAACGTGTGATATATCATTGAATTTTTATAATTACGATATATAGCGCTGAAAATATTCTTAATTTCCCCATATTTTTGTGCGGCCGTGGCGGAATGGCAGACGCGCTAGGCTTAGGACCTAGTATCTTCAGATGTGGGAGTTCGAGTCTCTTCGGCCGCACCAATAAAAAAAGCGCACGCAAAACTATTAAGAATGTTTCACAATTTCTATTTTGCGGGAGTGGCTCAGTGGTAGAGCGTCGCCTTGCCAAGGCGAATGTCGCGGGTCCGAATCCCGTCTCCCGCTCCATAATCGAAAATTAATCAACGGGTCTTGCCGCTTTAAGCGGCAAGACCCGTTAAAATTTACCGCAGAGTTTACCGCAAGAACATTACCTCTTTTTAAGCGGGTCGTGTAAAACTCATAAAACCGCTTATATAATTCTTTTTATCTCTACCTTATTTTGACAAAGAAATATTACGGATATAACGTGTTTTATGCAAAAAGCACCGCGTCGGCTATCGCCTCGCCCATTTCTTTACAGCCGAGGACTTTGCTGTCTTTTTCTTTTATGTCCGCCGTACGCATATTTTTTTCCAGAACACAATTTACGGCTTTCTCCAATGCGGCGGCTTCCCTGTCCAAATCAAAAGACATGCGAAGCATCATAGCCGCGGACAATATTGCCGCTATCGGGTTCGCTATGTTTTGTCCGGCAATGTCTGGCGCGCTTCCGTGTATGGGCTCATATAGTCCAAGTCCGGTTTTTCCAAGGCTTGCGGACGCTAATATCCCGATACTTCCGGTTATCATAGCCGCTTCGTCGCTCAAAATATCCCCGAACATGTTGCTCGTAAGTATAACGTCAAACTGCGACGGATTTTTTACAAGCTGCATGGCGGCGTTGTCTACAAGCATATCTGTTACCTCTATATCCGGAAAATCCTTATTCATTTCATGTACGGTTTTTCGCCAAAGTCTGCTGCTGTCGAGAACGTTTGCTTTGTCCACGCTTATTATTTTCTTTTTTCGTTTTTCGGCGACGGCATATGCCTTTTCGGCTATTCTTCTTATCTCTTTCACGGAATATTTTTCCGTATCGTAAGCGTAAGTATTCTCGTTTATCGCCTTTTGCAGAGTATTGCGCCTGCCGAAATAAATGCCGCCGGTCAATTCGCGTACGACAATAATATCTATACCCCCGTCTCTTATGTCCGTTCTTAAGGGGCAGGTTTCTTTGAGCGCGTTTAAAAGCGAGGCGGGACGGATATTCGCGTAGAGTCCAAGCGCCTTTCTTATTCCGAGCAATCCCGCTTCGGGTCTCAAATGCCCGGGAAGCGCGTCCCATTTCGGTCCGCCGACGGCTCCCAAAAGAACCGATTGACTTTTTTTACAAACATTCACGGTTTCTTTGGGCAAAGGCACGCCGTATTCGTCTATCGCGCGCCCCCCCATAAGAACATGCTCAAATAAAAAATCATGTTTATATTTTTTACCGACGGCGCGAAGAGATTCTATCGCCGCGGCGCAAACCTCCGGACCTATTCCGTCGCCGTCGATAACGGCAATTTTATAATTCATAATATTTTTTTCCTCTTTTTATTTTTACCGTTCTTTTTTACGGTTCAACAATCCCCCGGCTCTTACTATTTCCCGTATAAACTCGGGAAACGGAGGAATATTAAAGGTTTTTCCGCTTGTTTCATTGAATATTATCCCTTTATCAAAATCGACCGACACCAAATCCCCGTTTTTGATATCGTTTACGGCTTCGGGAGATTCTATTATCGGCAATCCGATATTTATAGAATTTCTATAAAAAATCCTCGCGAAAGAATTGGCTATTACGCATGAAATACCACTGGCCTTTATCGCTACGGGAGCATGCTCCCTGCTGCTGCCGCAACCGAAATTATTTTCCGCGACAATGATATCGCCGGTTTTTATTTTTTTTGTAAAATCCTTGTCAATGTCCTCCATACAATGTGAGGCAAGCGCCGCATGATCGGATGTATTTAAGTACCTTGCCGGTATAATTACGTCGGTGTCAATATTGCTCCCATATTTGTGAACATATCCTTTTACAGTCATAAACAACTCCTTTTTCATATTCGGGGATAACTTTAGGAAAAAATTTTACGTTATCTTCCCCAAAAACCTTTAAAAATTTCTAATCTATTCTATTATTGCCCTTTCAAGTTTACGCCTTAAATATATATTGTCCGCTGCCGTTGTCGCGTTTCGCGCTCTTATAATAATAGTAACAATAGAAGCTATGCATCTAAACATTTAATTTAGCAGACCACCCGATAGACCTTTCCGCATATAGCGCTCATTGCCGCCACATAAGGAGAAGCCAAATATACTTCGGACTCGGTATGCCCCATTCTGCCCACAAAATTTCTGTTCGTCGTCGAAACCGCGCGCTCCCCTTGCGCCAATATGCCCATATGCCCTCCGAGACAAGGTCCGCAAGTAGGCGTAGAAACAACCGCCCCCGCGTTTATAAATATATCGATGAGTCCTTCGCGCAAGGCTTCCAAATATATCTTATTTGTCGCCGGAATGATAATAGCGCGAACTCTTTCATGCACTGATTTGCCTTTTAATACCTCCGCCGCAATCCTCAAATCGGTTATATGACCGTTTGTACAGCTGCCTATCACCACCTGATCTATATCGATATCGCCTATTTCGTCTATAGTTTTCGTATTATCCGGCAAATGCGGAAACGACACGGTAGGTCTTAACACGCTCAAATCAATCTCGTACTCGGCGTCGTATTCGGCGTCAAAGTCCGCCGAATATATCGTCGGTTTTTTAGCTTTTGTCTCTTCAAGATACTTTAAAGTTGTTTCGTCCACAGGGAAAATACCGTTTTTTGCTCCCGCCTCTATTGCCATATTGGCAATCGTAAATCTATCGTCGATATTAAGATACCCGATTCCGTCGCCAACAAACTCCATGGATTTATAAAGCGCTCCGTCCACTCCGATTTTTCCTATAATATGCAGTATAATGTCCTTTCCCGATATATTCTTCGCGGGCTTATTCTTTAGGACAAATTTTAAAGCGGCCGGAACTTTGAACCACGCCTCTCCGGACGCCATTCCCGCCGCCAAATCCGTGCTACCCACGCCCGTTGAAAAAGCGCCCAAAGCGCCGTATGTACAAGTGTGGCTGTCCGCGCCGATTATCAAATCACCCGCCGTGACAAGTCCGCACTCCGGAAGAAGGGCGTGCTCTATGCCCATTTTGCCCACGTCAAAAAAATTGTCTATATCGAATCTCTTGGCAAACTGCCTGACACATTTGCATTGCTCGGCCGCCTTGATATCTTTATTAGGCGTAAAATGATCCATAACCAGGGCGATTTTGCCTTTGTCGTCAACCTCTGCCATACCCGCCTTATTAAATTCGTTTATAGCTACCGGCGCCGTAATATCGTTTGCCAGCATAAAGTCAAGTCTTGCGTTGATAAGCTGTCCCGCTTCAACTTTATCCTTTCCGGCATGAGCCGCCAGAATCTTTTGCGACATTGTCATTCCCATACTTGCCTCCAATTTCCGTAATAGTATTCTGTAACCGCGCCCTTTTTAGACTACTATGTCATAGACGAAGCCGTCCTATGTTTAATTAAAAATATTAGCCGGCGTTACTAAGCCATCGCTAAGCTTTTTAGTTTTAATACGCATATGTTTCATTCGCGGAATGCTTTTATATATTATAACAAACCTATCTCCTCTTGTCAAGTCTCGACACGTCATAATCCGAGGTTGTTCCGGGGCAAACGCATGAAATCCATGTTAAATTTTTGACTAAAAGAACATCGGGCGCAAGATTATAGATAGAAAAGCAAAATCATATCGGCAATGTACACGCTTGGCGCCTAATAACGATTTTTTTGTGACTTCTATAACCTTACCTTAGGACGCATGAACAAATCGGAAAATCTTTTTATTTTATATTCTTGATAACGTCCGCCGTTTATTTATTTCACGAAAAGTTCTTTTAAATCCGTCCGCGCCTTACGGCAGTGAAAAAAATTTTATCATTCCGTTATTATGTTATGCATAATTATACATAATTTTATCTCGATTTTGCATAATACTGCAGATATTTAAATTTTTTCGAAAAACATATGCAAAATACTTGCATAAATATAAATTTTATTGTATAATGGCTATTATTATTTATACGGAAAGGAACAAGGTTTTATGGTGAAAGCAAGCATAATAGGCGCAAACGGTTATACCGGACTGGAACTAATGAACATTCTGTCCGCGCACAAATCCGTTACTATAACGCACCTCGTAAGCGTAAGTAATAAAAGCACGCGGATAACGGACATGTATCCGTCTCTCGTCGGTTTAAAGGATAGTTTTTTTGAAGGCGTCGACGATTTAGACGCGATATCAAAAGATTCGGACGTAATTTTTTCCTGTCTTCCTCATGCGGCAAGCGCCGAGCTTTGCGGCAAATTATTTGAACGCGGAGTTAAAATAATCGATTTGAGCGCGGACTTCCGATACGACAGTCGGAGCGTTTATGAAAAAACCTACAAAACTCTTCATCCGTATCCCGAACTTCTCAATCTTGCGGCTTACGGGCTTCCGGAATTGTACAAAGAGAAAATCAAAAAAGCAAGTATCGTCGGGAATCCGGGATGTTACACTACCTGCTCAATCTTGCCTCTCTATCCTCTTGTAAAGGAAGGAATAATCGACGCCGACAATATAATAATCGACGCAAAGAGCGGCACATCCGGAGCCGGTAAAAAAGCTGAGACATCCGGACTTTTTGCCGAAGTGAACGAAAACTTCAAAGCGTACGGAGTCGCCGTCCACAGGCACACGAGTGAAATCGAGCAAGAAATCTCAAACGCCGCGGGACGCGACATTGCGCTTTCTTTTACTCCGCACCTGCTCCCCGTAACAAGGGGCATACTCGCCACCATTCATTTAAAACCGATAATCGATATCGACGAGCACGGCATATACGAAGTATACCGTAAATATTACGCAAATCAACCCTTTGTATTGTTTAGCCTTGACAAATTGCCCTCCTTAAACTGTGTAAAATATAGCAATTACATAAGCATAGGCTTTGTACTCGATAAGCGTCTACGCAGGTTAATCGTAGTATCTTGCATAGATAACCTCATAAAAGGCGCGTCGGGTCAAGCCGTGCAAAATATGAATATCATGTTCGGCTTGGACGAAACCGAAGGTCTAAGAATGCAGCCGCGTCATCTTTAATAAATCAATGGAGAATATAATATGAATTCGCTCATAGAAAAAGCAAATATTTTGACCGAGGCATTGCCATATATAAACCGTCTTTCAAAAAAGATTGTGGTTATAAAATACGGCGGCAACGCTATGCTAAACGAAGAAATAACGCATACGATTCTTCAGGATATTTCCATCCTAAAAATCGTCGGCGTCTACCCTATTCTGGTTCACGGAGGCGGTCCGGAAATAAATAAAATGCTGGAAAAGTTATCGATCAAAAGCCGCTTTATAAACGGACTCCGCATAACCGACGCCGACACTATGAAAGTCGTACAAATGTCTTTAACCGCATTGAATAAAGATATAACCAGCGCGTTAAATACGCTTGGCGTAAACGCCATAGGCATCTGCGGCAAGGATGCAAATCTCATCAACGTGAAAAAAGCGCCGCCGCTTCCCGACGGAACCGACTTGGGTTTTGTCGGAGAAATCAAAAAAATAAATACGGATTTTCTTTTAAAGCTGATAAACAACGATTTTGTTCCCGTCATATCAAGTATCGGAGCTGACAACGAGGGAAGAAGCTTCAATCTCAACGCCGATACTGCGGCGGCGTCTATCGCCGCGGCGCTTAACGCCGAAAAACTCATTTATCTAACCGACGTCGACGGGATAAAGGACGACAAAAACCGTCTGATAAGCGAAATATCCGTAAAAAAAATAAACGCGCTTATAGACGCCGGAATAATTACGGGCGGCATGATACCCAAGGTTAAAGCATGTATAGAGGGAGTGGAAAGCGGAATAAGCCGCACGCATATAATAAACGGAACAATGAAGCACCCGATACTTCTCGAGATATTC
>JAISQX010000154.1 GCA_031273965.1 Clostridiales bacterium | reverse complement strand
TCTATAAATATAGCTAAACCCTTTCATATAGGGCATTTGGGAACGACCGTTATAGGCGCGGCTCTGTACAGAATTTATAAAAAGCTTGGGTACGACACGGTCGGTATAAACCATTTGGGTGATTTCGGCACGCAATTCGGTAAACTCATAGCGGCATATAAGCTTTGGGGCAAAAAAGAAGCGATAGAAAAAGACGGATTGAAAGCGCTTGTCGATATTTACGTTAGGTTTCATAAGGAAGAGGAAAATAATCCTAAGCTTACGACCGAAGCGCGCGAATGGTTTTTAAAAATAGAAAAAGGCGACGCGGAGGCGTTGCGGCTTTTTAACTTCTTTAAGGATATCACAATGAAAGAGGTTGAAAAGACTTACGTAAGGTTGGGCGTGAGTTTTGACAGCTATGCCGGAGAGAGTTTTTATAACGATAAAATGCAACCGGTAATAGACGAATTGAGAGAAAAAAAACTTCTGAAGATAAGCGACGGCGCGGCGATAGTCGATCTTTCGGAATACGATATGCCCCCCTGTTTGATTCTCCGGAGCGACGGCGCGTCGCTGTACGCCACGCGCGATTTGGCGACGATATTGTATAGAAAGAAAACTTACGATTTTTATAAATGCCTTTATGTCGTGGCTTACCAGCAAAACCTGCATTTTAAACAGGTTTTTAAGGTAATCGAGCTTATGGGGCGCGAATATTATAAGGACTTGGTGCACGTCGCATACGGCATGGTTTCGCTTGAGGACGGCGCGATGTCGACGAGAAAGGGCAATATGGTCTATCTCTCGGACGTACTCGACAAGGCGAAAGAAAAATCCCTAAAGATAATACGCGAAAAATCTCCCGACTTGGAAAGTCCGGAGGAAACGGCGGAGGCGGTGGGCGTAGGCGCGGTGATATTCGGGGCGTTAATCAATAACCGCATAAAGGACAATGTCTTTTCTTATGATAAGATACTAAACTTTGACGGTGAAACCGGTCCGTACCTTCAATATACCTATGCGCGATGCGTCAGCATTGTCGAAAAAGCCGGGAATCCGCCGAGTCGTTTTGAGGAGGAATGCGGAACGAATAGTCTTGATCTGTTCTCCGTAACGGGCGACGAGGCGTACGAACTCGTAAAACTGATGGCAAAATATCCGGAGGTAATAAAAAACGCGAAAGAATACTATGAACCCAGTTATGTGACGAGGTTTTTGGTGGACACGGCGCAAAGTTTTAATAGGTTTTATATAGCTAATAGGATTTTGGACGAAAATCCGAGGGTAAGAGCGGTTAGAGTGTATTTGACAAAAGCCGTCATGGAAGTAATGAAAAATGGTTTTGAGCTTATCGGCATAAAAACCGTAAACCATATGTAAGCGTAAATGATTCCACGGGTACGCGCCCTAAATACGGAGCGGTAAATACGAAAACATAAAACCGTTTACGTTTACGGTAAAGATTTTGGGATTATAAAAAGAGTATTAAACGACCCCGCCGTATTTTTTTGACGGCGGGGTATTGCGTTTTAGGGGGAACAGTATTATCGGGACGCGCTTTAGAAGGTGGCTAAAGGACTATAACGCTCTTCAATTTACTCTCGGCTTCTTTTTTAAAGGCTTCAATTTTTGAGAGAGCAAAGTCTATAATATCCAATTTATCGTCTTTTATGAGCGGAGTGAGGTCAAGCGCGTAACTCAAACTCTTTACGTTATCGACGCTGTGCGATTCCGAATAAGTCGCGTTGCTTAGACGTCTGCCTTGAGTGGCAAGGTCATAACGTTTTCCTCCGCTTATCTGGCTGTCAAATACGCCGAGAAGAGCGGCTTGAAGGTTTTCGAAAGGGCTTAAGTCAAACGCGGTTTTTTCGGCGTCCGGAAGCCAATCGAGATTTCGCCAAACCTCGCAGCCGTAAAGGTTCTTTGGACGCTCGGATTTTGGGAGACTTCTTATAGCCGTTACGGCTTTTACCGCCACGCCAAGGTGGGTATTATGCTTGTCCAATAAATTGTGCGTATATACGGCGACCGGTTTGTGCTTTTTTATAATCTTCACATAATCTTCGGCGATTGAGATGTTGTTGGGCGATTTAACCGCGTTGCTCTGGTAGTTGAGCTGATAAAGCGCTTTGTATTCGCCGACGACGGCGGCTTTTTTTTGTTCGGCTCGACGGATCTTCATCATTTCCTCGTCCGAGTAATTTTTGTAAATACCGTCGCGCGCGCTACCAGCGCCGTCCGTTGTCACCACGGCGACAAAGGCGGAGTCTTTTCCGGCGAAGCCCTTGAGTATGCCGTCCGCCGCCATGATCTCGACGTCGTCCTGATGCGCCGCGAGAGCCATGTAAATTTTGTTGCCTTTTTTTGCATTGTCGGGGATATAGACCTCGGCGGAGTGATTTGTAAACGTCATATATTTTTTCTCCGTTTTATTTTTTTTTGCGTTATCGTGTCGTCCGGAATTTTTTGAAGTAAGAATTTAAGGAGATTTTCTCCGCGCCGTTCAAAAAACATCCTAAGAGACGACGGGTCAATTTATATCGGGTAAAGAAGCCGCGGCTATAGCCTGTCCGACGCGGCGGTTGCTTTCGTCGGGGAGTATGATTTTTATATTGCTGCCGTACTCTCCCAACACTTCCTCCGCCACGGATTTTATGATATTGCCGCCCGCGCCGCCCGAAACGCGTCCCAAAAGAAGCACGTATTTTATATCGTAAAAGAGAGCGTAATAGAGTATTGCGTTTCCAAAATATACGCCGATGTCTTCAAATATCTTAGGTATTTTGGAATTTTTATCAAAATTATCCTGAATATATTTGAGTTTGTCGTGAGGCGAAAGTTTTTCGTTTAGCCTTATTTCCGCAAACTCCGCGAGTTTAATAACGGCGTCCTGAGAAAAATACTTGACTCCGCAGCCCTTATCGCCACTCCATTCGTCTATTGCGCCGTCTTTTTGCATGTCCGCCGGAACAAAAGCAAGCTCGTTGAGCCAACCCTTTATGTTGCCGCTTCCGTCTATGTATCCGCCCGCTTGACTTGTGCCCATGGCTATTCCCAAAACGCGATTGTCGTTTAATTCAAGCGCGCCGGCTAAAGCGGCGACGTCTCCGTCGTTAGCCACCTCGGTTTTGGCGCCGAAACGCTCCGCGATATTTATATAGACGTCCTTTATGTGCTTGTCAAAGTCGTCTTCGGGAACCTTTATAAACAGCGAAGCCGCCATAGCGCGGTTGTTTACGTATATTCCCGCGGAGCTTACTCCGATACAATCGACGCGCGGAAGGTAAGAAGCGGCTTTTTTTATGGAGTCGTAAATTCCGTCGTAGTGGTATCGATAGTCGGAATTTAGTTTGGGATGCCAAACGGTTTCCTCTGAATAGACGACGTTGCCGTTGATTGCGGCGCAAACCTTTCTGTCGCTTCCGCCGGCGTCGAAGCCTATACGGCAGCCGTTATAATGTCCGCCTATGGAAACGCCGCTTTCATTCGCCTCGGGGAGATTGTTTGCCTCGCGGTATTCGATAGAAAAAGGCTTTTCGTATATTTTTTCCATGAATTTTACGTCGAAAGCGCGTTTGCCGTTCTCGGAAAATATCTTTGCTATCTTTTCGAAGAGCTTATAGGGCGCGTTGATATACAGCTTATAACCTCCGACAATCCATAGCAGGGATTTTATTATGCGCTCCGCAAAGGTTGAGTTTTCGATATTATGTACGCCGTCTTTGTACACCTCCGCTTCGAAGCGATAGACTTGCGAATCATTGCGTTCGAGAGCCAGCTTAAACGGCGCGCTCAAGCCCGATTTTTTTACGCGGGAAGAAAATTCGTTGTAATATTCTATGACCGGATAGAATTTTTTGTCTATTTTACAAAGCATTATTATATTTGCTCCTTTGTTTTATCGGTAAAAAACTTATCAAGCAACAGCGTTTTTGTGTCCAAAATCTGTTCGAAAAGCATAAACTCTTCGGTGTGGCTGATACTTCCGCCGGGTTCGACGGCGCATAACGGGCTAAGCGTTTCCATTTCCAAAAAGAGATTGTTTGTATAGGTCTCAAAATTGCAGTTGTTGTCGGGATAAACCGCGCCGTTTATGTACGGAAATTTCTTTATAAAAAGCAATCCGTCGACGCCGTATGCCGCGAACCCTTTTTTGTTTAAGGTTCCGAGTTTAAAAGCCCGCTTTATGTCCTTGTCTTGTTTTAATAAGAGATAGCCGTCTATACCGGTTAAACGTTTGTCGTTTATGTCGTTGTACGGCCAATATGAAAAATAGTTATTAGGCAAAAAGCCCGTGTCCGTCGTATTTAAGGGGATAATCTCCGCGCCGCCGGGTCGGAGTACGGTAAGCGCCCAAACGGCGACATTCGCCGTGACCGAACCTAAGTTTTCCATTGTATGAACGACGGTCAGCGCGCCGTTTTCGGACATAGACACCCTGATTTTGAAGCAGAAACGCGTATTTGTCTGAACGGGCGGAAAAAATTCGGAGAAATTATCCCCGAGAATATATTTGACGGGATAGTTATCGGGCACATATGAGGCGTCGTCCTCGGGAGCTTTCCACATACGGTGACCGCCGTAAATATACCACCTTTCGCCTGCCGTGAAATTTTTGTCAAAGTACGCGCCGCCGCTGGAAACCTCGCGCTCGATATCCTCAAGCATGACGTTTCTCCCGTCCGCCGTTCCGTAAAAAATAATGCGCGGTCCGATATCCACAGTGATAAGCGCTTTTATTTTTCCGTTGGAAAGCTCGACGCACCTTCCGTAATTTTTGTATTTTGTCATATTTATTTTAATCGTCATATTCCGCTTCTCCATATAGAATATTTTACCATATCCGCCCGCGCTTTTCAAGCGTTTTGGCTTTATAACATGAAATAATCCCGATATCGCGCGTGAAAATTTTTCGCGCGGCATTTGTTCTTTACAAATCTTTACACGACGTTTACTTGCTCTTGCGGACTTATTGATACGCATGCCTTATAATATGGGTGTAATAATATTAAAGGAGCAAAGAAATGAAAAAAATCGCTAAAATCCTATTAGTTGTTTTGTGCGTATGCGTAAGCATAACCGCGTTGGCGTCGTGCATAAACAAAAAGAATCAAGAAAAAGAAATACTTGTCGTATCTCGCGAAGCCGGAAGCGGTACAAGAGACGCTTTTGACGGCTTAATCAAAAATTCGTCGGGAGATTCTCTCGCAAAAAAAGCCGACGGAACGGTTCAGAGTACGGATATCTTCGTTAAGAGCTTGAACGTTCAAGACAGCACTTCAAAGGTTATGACAAAAATCGCAAGTTCTGAGAGCGCGATAGGCTATATCTCTCTCGGGTCAGTAAACGACACCGTAAAGGCAGTGAGCGTCAACGGGGTGGTTCCCAGCTCGGAAACCGTTTTGAACGGTTCGTACGCGTTAAAAAGACCGTTTGTCATTATGACGAACAACGGCGTTAGTCTAACCGCAGCGACGGAGGACTTTATGAAATACCTCGAATCCACGGACGCGCAAAACGCCGTCGCCGCTAACGGTTATGTAAGACAGGACGGTTCGGGCAAGAATGCGTATGTGGCTCCGACGTCTTTGAGCGGAACGGTGGTTTTGAGAGGCTCGACCTCGATGGAGCCGCTGATGGATAAGTTAATCGCCGATTACTATTTGAAAGGCGGAGCCGCCGTCGCCGGAATAACCTTTGATTTGGACACTTTAAACTCAAACGCGGGAATAGCCGCGGCAAAGAGCGATACGGTTGGCAACGTTATAGGGATGAGCAGTTCGGCGTTAAAAGCGGCGGATAAGGCGGTGCTTAACAGCTTTGACATAGCGCTTGACGCCGTAGCCGTAATCGTTAATCCGAAGAACGAAGTGTCAAATCTTACAATAGAGCAAATATTTGATATCTATACGGGAGCAATAAAGAAATTTTCCGAAATAAAATAACGGTTATAAGCAAACACTAAAAATTAATAAAAAGACGTATAAGTATATTGCGATTTTGCAATATACTTTAGGTCGTTTATAAGGCGGCGGATAATTATTTTATCACGGCGCCCGACTTACGGTGATTCGACTAAACGGCACCGTCGTACGAAGATATCTTTTACGCTTCGGGCGCGAAAGGATTTTCGTTTCGGTTAAAGGTGTGATTTAATCGAATCGCCGTAATAATATTTTAACTTCATAATCATAAGCGACATAAGGAAGCGCAATGAAAAATTTATTGAAAAAAAATACGATAAAAGAAGAGGCTTTCAAAATACTTTTTGGGATGTCGGCGGTTTTTTCCGTGCTTGCGGTGCTGTCCATAATAATTTTTTTGCTTTACAGAGGTTTTCCGGCTATTCAAAAGATAGGATTTTTTGATTTCATATTTGGTAGGGAATGGAATAGCAATAGGTTCGACGTCTTTGGCGAACCTATCACGGGCAAGTACGGCATACTCCCCATGATAGTCGGGTCATTGTACGCGACGGCGGGCGCGCTACTTTTTGGTGGGACTTTGGGATTTTTTACGGGGATTTTTTTGGCGGCGTTTTGTCCGAAACGCCTAAAAAAAGTATTGACGCAGATAATCAACTTGCTTGCCGGTATTCCATCCGTCATTTACGGCTTTTTTGGAATGAGCGTGCTTCTGCCGCTTTTGGGCGTTTACAGTCCGAACGGCGACGGATCCGGCATCTTGGCTGTGAGTATAGTCCTCGGCGTTATGATAATGCCGACGGTCACCGCGCTTACGCATACGAGCGTCGAGGCGGTGGATAAATCCTACTTTGAGGGAGCGATCGCCATAGGCGCGAGGAAGGAACAAGCCGTCTTTAGGGTAGTAGTTCCGGCGGCTAAAAGCGGAGTATTCGCGTCGATAATACTCGGTACGGGGCGGGCGGTAGGCGAAACTATGGCGGTCGTCATGGTTTCCGGAGGCAACACCGTTTTTCCGGAAAGTCTTTTTTCAAGCTTTAGGACTATGACGGCGAACGTGGTTATGGAGATGAGCTACGCGGGCGAATTGCAGATGGGCGCGCTTATAGCTACGGGAGTAGTTTTGACGGTGTTTATTCTCATCATCAATACGGGCTTTTCTTTGCTTCAAAGGAACGGCGGCAATAAAAAGAAAGCTAAACGCCGCGGGGAAAGCGATTTTTTGACTGGATCATCCGCCGATGCTCCTGTTCGTGCCAAACGGGTTTATCCGCGCTTCGCGCGCGCCTTTTTTCCTATCGCAAAAACGATATCCCGCATTGTACAGACGACGTTTCGTGCGATAATGGAATTTTTCCGCAAGGCAAAAAGGATTTTTTTAGTTCTGCGCGGCGGCGATTTAAGCGAGAGGATTCAAAAGAACGCGGCAAAACCGCGCGGAGAAATCGAGTATTCGGTAAAAGGGACGATTGCTGTGACGGGAAGATATGTTTCCTATGCGGCTTCGGCGGCGGGAATATTTTCATTGGCGTCGATAGTCGTATTCGTATTTATCAACGGGGTGCCGCATATCGACGGACAGCTATTATTCGGCGAGTTTGCTTTCGGCGGCGCGCCGACAATAGCCTCTTCGTTGTTGTCGACGGGAATGACGATAGCCGCGGCGGCGGTTTTGGCGTTTCCCTTGGGAATATTTACGGCTATATATCTCGTCGAATACACGTCGAAGGGTAATCGATTAGTAAAGATAATACGTCCCGCGGTAGAAACGCTCGGCGGAATACCCAGCATAGTTTACGGACTCTTCGGAATGATATTATTTTGCGGAATATTCAAGCTTGGGACTTCGATAATCGCCGGGAGTTTAACTATAAGTCTTATGATAATTCCGACGACGGTTCGCGCCGCCGAGGAAGCCTTGAGAGCCGTGCCGGATACGCTTAGAGAGGGGAGCATGGCTTTGGGCGGAGGAAGGTTACGGACGATTTACAGAGTCGTTTTGCCTCCCGCGCTTCCCGGAATATTGGCTGCGGTCATATTGGGAATAGGCAGAATAGCAAGCGAATCGGCTCCGTTTCTTTTTACTATGGGCGCGAGCTTAAAGCCTATGCCGACGGGATTCAAAAGCGCCGGAACGACGCTTGCCGTCGCGCTGTACGCCCTAAGCCGCGAGGGGCTTTACATAAAAGAAGCGTACGCTACTGCAAGCGTGCTTATATTGATTATTTTGACATTGAACGTTATATCTACCGTATTGGTTAATAAGCTACAAAAAAAACTTGCGGGAGCGCGGAGAGAAAAATGATTATGAATGAAAAAGTATGCATAACTGTCGAGAAACTGAATTTATATTACGGAGCGTTTCAAGCTTTAAAAAATATTGATTTGGAGATGAACGAAAGAGAAATTACGGCTTTTATAGGTCCGTCTGGTTGTGGAAAGACGACGCTGTTAAAATGCTTTAATCGAATGAACGACCTTGTGGAGGGTTGTAAAATCGACGGGAAGATAGTTATAGACGGAAAAAATATCAACTCCGATATAAACGTCAACCTGCTTAGAAAAGAAGTCGGCATGGTTTTTCAAAAGCCGAACGTCTTTCCCATGAGCATATATGACAACGTGGCTTACGGACCGCGCACGCACGGAATAAAAAAACGTGCGTTTTTGGACGGAATAGTCTACGAATCGCTCCAAAGAGCCGCGATGTGGGACGAAGTAAAGGATAGATTGAACAAATCGGCTCTCGGGCTTTCGGGCGGACAGCAGCAGAGATTGTGCATAGCCAGAGCCTTGGCGGTTTCGCCGAAAATACTTCTTATGGACGAGCCGACGAGCGCTCTTGACCCGGTATCCACGGGAAAAATAGAAGAATTGTGCGATGAGATAAAGCAAAAATACACCATTATAATCGTTACGCACAACATGCAACAGGCAGCTCGGATTTCGGATAAAACGGCGTTTTTTCTTTTGGGCGAGATTCTTGAGTACGGAACGACGAGGGACGTTTTTAGCCACCCTAAGAACAAAAAATGTGAGAATTATATAACGGGACGATTCGGTTGACGATAAGATTAGCCGCAAAACGCAAAGTTTGTATCGGCGATAAAAAGGAGAAATATAAAATGTACAGAAACAGATTTGAAAACGAACTTTCGGAGTTACATGAGTCGCTTATTAACCTCGGCGCTTTGATAGAACGCGCCATAGACAACGGGATAAACGCGCTTATCAATAGGAACAAGGAGCTTGCCTGTTCGGTTATAGAGAACGATAAGGAAATAAACGCGTTGTCTTATGCGGTTGAAAGCAAGGCTATGGGCATTCTCCTGAGGCAACAGCCTGTCGCTTCCGACCTCAGAACCATATCCACCGCGTTAAAAATGGTGACGGATATGGAAAGAATAGGCGATCAGGCGCGGGACATTTGCTCTATAGTATTGCATTTATGCGAGGAGGAATACGGGACGAAGCTTGTGTTGATTCCAAAGATGGCGGCTGCGGCAAAGCATATGGTAAGAGATTGTATCGACAGTTTTGTTCGACTTGATCTGGAACTTGCAAAAAAAGTTATAGAAACCGACAATGATGTGGACGCTTTATTTGTGCAAGTAAAGGAAAATATGATAGAATTAATAAGGAATAATCCGGAATACGCAGATCAAGCGGTTTATCTCATGATGACGGCGAAGTATTTTGAAAAGATAGGCGATCATGCGGAAAATATAGCCGAGTGGGTGATATTCTGTCAGACCGGAGAGAGAAAGAACATCAAACTCTTATAAAAAACCTAATATGCGGGATATTTATAAGAGAACGGAGCAATGACTATGAATCGATTAATTTATAGCGTCGAGGACGACGAAAGTATCGGAGAGCTCATAAAATATTCCCTTACAAACGCGGGATACGAGGTGGATCTGTTTACCAACGCGGAAGATATGTTTGACGCCTTGCAAAAGAGACAGCCGTCGCTCATACTTATGGACATTATGCTACCCGGCGCGGACGGCATAGAGGCGATAAAAAAAATAAGAGAAAAATATCAAAACGTAAATATAAAGATTATTTTGCTTACGGCAAAAAACAGCGAAATCAACAAGATATCCGGTCTCAACGACGGAGCCGACGATTATGTCACAAAGCCTTTTTCGATATTGGAGCTTATCGCGAGGATAAAAGCGCATTTGAGAAAATACACGACGGACATATCCGACGGGGATTTGACTTTTGCGGACATAAAATTGAACACAAACAGCCGCGAGGTCGCGGTAAGCGGAAGTCGGGTCGATTTGACTTATAAAGAATTTGAGCTGCTGAGAGCGCTTATGGAAAATGCCGGCGTCGTGCTTGACCGCGAGAAGCTTATAAAGGATATTTGGGGGTTCGAGTATTTCGGCGAGAGCCGCACGGTTGATATTCATATAAAAAACTTAAGAGCCAAGCTGGGCGCCGCCGGCGAACGTATAACTAGCGTAAGAGGAGTGGGATATATTTTGAGGGGGGACGAGAGATGAAAAAATTTGTGGCGCGCGGCATAACGGCGGTTACGGCGGGAGCTTTGGCGATATTTTTGATCGCCATGCTTTTTATAGTCGACAATATGAATAAGACGGCGGCTGCGGATAACGCGATAAATATTCTGGCTATACTGGAAGCGGAGATAGCGGCAGAAAATTACACGACGCCGGAACTATATAAAAGGCTTGCCGGATATGCCGGAGAAACCGACGGAGTAAGAATAACTATAATCGATTTGAACGGAATAGTGCTTGCCGATACGTTAACCGACGACGTCTCTGGCATGGAGAATCACTTGGATCGCGAGGAAATAAAGAGAGCTTTAAATGGTGAAACGGGAAAAGCCATAAGGAAGTCGGGGAGTTTCGGCTCAAATTACCTTTATGTGGCAAAGCTTGCGGACGCGGGCGGCGCTCAAATTATATTGAGAGCGGCGGTAAGGATAAAAACGATAAATTCCTATATTTACGGGATGCTCTTGACCGTAGCCGCAGTGTTTGCCGCGCTTCTCGCCGCTATAAGCGTATTATCGAATCTCATAGCCCGCACGGCGAACAGCCCGCTTAATCTTATCAAAGACAGACTTGACAACGTATTGTCGCCAAAAGAACAAAGACGGCTTATAGCTCTGACTAAATACGACGAGATAAACGCCGCTCTTTTGGAGATAGACGAAATAAGCGTCAAACTCAACGACAATATGGCGAATTACCGCCGAGAGAGGCAAAAGCTGGATTTTATAATAGAGAATATAGCTCAGGGCGTTATAGCCGTTTCCGGGGACAAAAAGATAAACCTATTTAACGGACTTGCCGGAAAATATTTTGGAATACGCAAGGAGAGTAAGGATTATATAGGAGCGTATATCAGGGACGGCGAGTTTAACGATAATTTGGATAAGTGCATTTTTTTAAACGAAATAAAAATTTTTGATTTGCGCGGCGATTGCGGGAGAATATTAGAAATACGGTTTATTCCCGTGACTACCGGCGATATAGCCGCGATAATCGTCGCCTTGGACGTGACGGAGAGGCGCAAGCTTACCAAAGAGAAGCAGGAGTTTTTTTTGAACGCGGGGCATGAATTAAATACGCCGTTGTCGTCGATATTGGGGTATTCGGAACTGATGCTGACGGACGGGAAGTGTGAACTCGGCTTTGTAGAAACGATAAATAAGGAAGCGGGGAGAATGAAAACGCTCATATCCGATATGTTGCTTATATCGGGCTTGGAGTCCCAAAAACCCGTGGAAGACCGGTTATTAAACATTAAAGAAGCGGCGGAACGGGTTATAATATCGTATACGCCAAAAGCTCGCGCAAAAAATATCGCGCTTCTGAACGAAACGGAGGACGGCATGATATACGCCGAGGACGAGATGATAATCGAGCTTATCTCAAATCTCGTCGATAACGCCATAAAATATAATTATGAGGGCGGAACGGTGCATATAAAAACCGAAAAAACGGAAGAAAAAATAATTTTGACGATAAAGGACGACGGTATAGGCATACCGCAAAAATATCTAAACAGAGTCTTCGAACGTTTTTTTAGAGCGGATAAGGGGAGGTCGCGAAAGGAGGGCGGCACGGGATTAGGACTTTCCATCGTAAAACATATAGCCGGTCGCTACAACGCGGAATTATCGCTTGAAAGCGAGGAAGAGGTCGGGACTACCGTTCGCGTAGTTTTTAACGAAGCAAAAGCCGAGGAAATAAGATAGATATGTTCGCGTAAACGAAAAAAAAGCATATTTCGCTTCTTTATGAATATAGGGGAAAATTTTGAAAAATTTTCCC